>JANXUN010000466.1 GCA_025356185.1 Gemmatimonadaceae bacterium | reverse complement strand
GAGCCGTCGCAACTTGGCAACCCGACACTCGGCCCCGAACGCACGCGCGAAACCGAAGGCGGATTTGATGCGAGCATATTCAACGGCCGGTTGTCCCTGTCGTTCTCGATGTACAACGCGCGCACCAACGGCGCGCTTGTGCCGGTGACGCATCCGCCGTCACTGGGCTTTGCGTCGCGACAGTTAGAGAACATCGGTGTACTGAACAACAAAGGCACCGAGCTCTCAGTGAACCTTGAAGTACTCAACAAGCGTAACGTTTCACTCGACGCGTCGGTGCAGTTCACGACCGTCAAGAGCGAAGCGGGCGATCTGGGTGGACAGACGATTACCATCGATGCGAATTCGCTGTCGTTTGTGCAGCAGGGTCTACCGGCGCCGAGTTACCTCGGGCAGCGCATCACGAATCCCAATGACATGGCCGATCCCATCGTGGAGAAGAACGTCTACTTGGGTGGAACGTTTCCGACAAAGATCATTAGTCCGCGGTTGACGCTGCGCCTGTTCCGCCGGTTGAGCTTTGACGCTATCGGCGAATTCCAAAGCGGCGGACACTTGCTAAACGCGATTGGGTTCGCGAACGAAGGATTGTTCTCGTGGCAGCCCTGCTACGACACGCAAGCAAAGTTGCGGCTCGCTGCCGCCGGTGATGCCACGGCGCTCAATGGCGTGACGGCGCTTGAGCGCGGTCGCTGTTCGATCACGACGGCGGTACGCGACGCGAGCTTCTGGGTCGAGAAGAACGACTTTTTCAAACTGCGAAGCCTGTCGGTCACATACGACCTTCCCGACAAACTGCTGGGCATGTCGAAGTCGACATCGCTCACGTTGAGTGGTCGCAATTTGTATAAAAACACGAAGTACACGGGCACAGATCCGGAGTCGGCGGATCAAGGCGTCAGCACGTTCTCGCGACGCGACTACTACATCTTTCCGTCGCCGCGCACGTTTGTGCTCACTCTTCACACGAGCTTCTGACCATGACCATCACGACGACCGCGCAGCGCGCGGCTGCGATTGCGTGTGTGGCGATGCTCGCTGCGTGCGATCTGAAGGTGTCAAATCCGGGACCGATTGCCGACGATCTGTTGAACAACGCCACGGCGGTTCCGGCACTGGTAAACGGCATGTCGGGTGATCTTTCGTTTGCGCTTGGCCGTTATCTCAATCGCGGCGCGCTTGCGTCTGGCGAACTGTCCGAGGCCGGATTGTTTATTCCCGAGACGCACTACTTTCAAGGTTCGTTTGTTCCGCAAGATGTGAACGCTGACTGGGGCAACATGCAGACGGCGCGTTGGACGGCGGAGAGCGGACTTCGCCGCATGCAGACGGTGCTTGGCACTGCGTTTGAGTCGAACGTCAATACGCCGCGCGCGTATCTGTACGCCGGCTTCGCCAATCGTTTGCTCGGCGAGAACGTGTGCAGCGCCGTGATTGACGGCGGGCCAGCGCAAAGCGACAGCGTGTATTTCCAGCGCGCAGACAGTCTGTTTACACGCGCGTACACGTTGGCGACGGCGCTCAACAACACGAACGTCGCAAGCGCCGCGCTGGGTGGACGCGCGAGTGTGCGCGCGTGGCTCGGAAACTGGACCGGAGCGGTTGCTGACGCGACGCTCGTACCGACGGCGTTCGTGTTCAACGCCATCTTTTCTACGAATACGACGCGAGAGAATCTCGATCTCGCGAATCAGACCATCACGCGCAGCGAAAGCACGGTGTTTGGCACGGTGTACGCGAGCAACAACAAAGAGCCGCGCGCGACGTGGGATACCGTCAAGACCGGTACTGCAGTAACGAAAGGCGCGAACGGCACGAACGTTTTTCGCCAAACGAAGTACAAAACGCTCGCGGCTCCCGTGGCGCTGACCAAGGGTACCGAAATGTTGCTGCTGCGCGCAGAGGCGGCGTTGCGTGGCGGAGACGTTGCGGGGACCCTGTCGTTGATCAACACCGAGCGTGCCACATACGCGCTCGCACCGCTCACTGCTACCACCACGGACGCAGCATGGAGCGCGCTGCAGTCGGAGCGGGGATACGTCTTGTGGCTCGAGGGGCGTCGTTTGTGGGATCTGCGACGGTGGTTCGTTGCGGGGACGAACACGTTCTTGCAGGGGCGCGATAAGTGCTTGCCGCCAAGTGCGGATGAAGCGGCGTCGAATCCGAATTTGCGGTAGATGTCAACGAGATGACAGCACGCGTAGTGCCCTTGGAGCCGATCCTGGCTGCGAGGGCCTCGCGTCTGTCTGGAGGCGTCGAATGGAGATAGGTTCTGGTAGCCACCCTCTACTGGAGTCATTCCGTGCGTTGCCGTCTTCTGCTTGCTGCTGTTGCTGTTCTCGTTGCGCCGAGCGTGTCTCGTGCGCAAACGCCTGATTTGTGGACGGCCATGCATTGGCGACAAATCGGTCCCGTGCGGGCCGGGCGCGCGCGGGCGCTGTCGGGTGTCCCAACGCAGCCGAACGTGTTCTACATCGGCTTTGACAACGGCGGTGTGTGGAAGACGACCGACTACGGTTCGAATTGGCTGCCGATTTTTGATGCGCAGTCGACGGGATCGATCGGTGCAATCGCGGTGGCGCCGTCGGATCCCAACATTGTGTATGTCGGTTCGGGCGCGGGAATCATTCGCCCCGATCTTGCAACCGGCGATGGCATGTACAAGTCCATCGATGCGGGCAAGACGTTCACGCATTTAGGATTGCGCGAGTCGCAAATGATTGCGCACATCGATGTCGATCCTGCCAATCCGAATCGCCTGTTCGTCGCGGTGTTGGGACATCCGTATGGACCCAATGCAGAGCGCGGAATATTTCGCAGTACCGACGGCGGACGCACGTTTGACAAAGTGTTGTTTAAAGACGAGTACACGAGCGGCAATGATGTGCGCATCGACCCATCAAATCCGAACATTATTTACGCCTCGTTGTGGCAACAGCAGCAGAGTTACATCGAAGGGCAGGGATTTGGCGGCGGCGGAAACGGCATTTTCAAATCGATCGATGGTGGCGCGACGTGGAATCAGCTCAAGGACGGGTTGCCGAACATTTTGCAGGTGAACATCGCGCTAGCACCGAGTAATCCGAAAACGTTGTACGCGATGGCGGCGGGTGCTGCGACGGGTGGTGCGCCCGGCGCATCGGGTCCAGTTGGTTTTTACAAGTCGGTCGATGCCGGTGAGCACTGGCAGTTGATCAATCACGGAGCGGGTGGTGGTGCGCGTGGGACGGCGGATCCGCGTCCGCTGGCGCGCATTGGCGGCGGTGATTTGCCAACGATTGTTGTCGATCCGAAAGATGAAAAGGTGATTTACAGTTCGAGCACTGTGTTTTGGCGGACGCTCGATGGTGGAATGAATTGGAGTGCGGTACGCGGTGCGCCTGGTGGCGATGACTATCAAAAGTCGTGGATCAACCCGCTCAATCCAGACATCATTCTCGAAGTGTCGGATCAGGGTGGCGTGGTGTCGGGAAACCGCGGTTTGAGCTGGAGTAATTGGTATAATCAGCCGACGGCGGCGATGTATCACGTGTCGACTGATTATGCGTTTCCGTATCGCGTGTGTGGCGGACAACAGGACTCAGGATCTGCGTGTGTTGACAGTCGCTCGATGGACGGGCGCATCACGTTCCACGATTGGCATCCGGTCAACATTCAAGAGTACGGCATTGCGGCGTCGGATCCGAAAGATCCCGACAAAGTGTATGGCAGTCAGCGAAGCGGTGTGAGTTTATACGATCGAAAAACGGCACAGACCTCGCTGGTTGGGCCGGACATGAGTGCAGTCGGACCAAAGGGCGAACGGTACAATCGGAACGTGCGCACGATGCCGATCTTGTGGTCGCCGATCGACAACAGCACGCTGTTCTACGTGTCGAACGCGGTGTGGAAATCGATCGATCACGCACACAGCTGGACGCGCATTAGCGGTGATCTGACGCGTCAAACGTGGGCGGTGCCCGCGACTGCCGGCAAATACGCGACGAGCGTTACGCCGGCACCCGCTGGATCGATCACTGCGCTGTCTCTGTCTCCAAAAGCTGCTGGCGTGATTTGGACGGGCAGCGACGACGGATATATCCAGACCACGAGCAACGGTGGTACCACGTGGAAGAATGTCACGCCGCCGAGTGTGAAGCCGTGGGCTCGAGTGTTCAACATCGAGGCCGGACATTTTGATGTGGGCACGGCGTACGCGGCGGTGAACACGATGCGACTCGACGACATGAATCCGCACTTCTTTCGCACCCATGATGCTGG
>JANXUN010000244.1 GCA_025356185.1 Gemmatimonadaceae bacterium | reverse complement strand
CTCCCATCTCTGCTTTTCAGTCTCCCTTCTCCAGTCTCCCTTCTCCCGTCTGTTGTTATTCGTCCTTCTGCCCGAAAATCGCCAAATTCGACGAATGCCCCGGGGCAACCTTTTTCTCCGGATACACCCAATGCACCGCCTGATTCACCGCCGTCGCCGCTTCCCCAAACCCCGACGCGATCAGCTTAAGCTTTCCCGGATACGTCGTGATATCGCCAGCCGCATAAATCCCCGGACGCCCCGTCTCCATCTGGCTGTTTACCACGATCTCGTCCTTCTCGATGTTTAGTCCCCACTCCAACAGCGCGCCCAAATCGCTCACATAGCCGAGCATCGGGAGCACGACGTCAGCGGGCACATCGCGCGTGGTCTTGCTCTTCACGTCGCGCAATCGCACACCAGTGACTTTCTCGTCACCATGAATTGCGTCCAGCTCGTGGAAGGTATGAATGGCGACACGACCATCCGCCTCGGCCGCGGCCGCGTGAACCTCCGCCACCGTCGCTGCGTGTGCGCGAAACCGATCGCTGCGATGCACGAGCGTCACCGAGCGCGCTGTCGCGCGAAGTTGCGCGCTCCAGTCAAACGCAGAATCACCACCGCCAACGATTACCACATGTTTATCGCGATACGCCTCAGGGGTCGACACCAGTGCGTGAATGCCGCGCCCGTACCACTTGCCGGTAAACTCCTGCGGCAAGCGACGCGGACGAAAGGCACCAATGCCTGCAGCAATCACTACTGAGCGTGTCGGGAAGCGATCGGTCTCAGTCACCAACACGAAATGTCCGTCACCTTCTTCCAACCCAATCACGCGCTGACCCAAATGCGCGGGCAATCCGGTCTCCCGATGAAACTGCAGCGCCTGTTCGGTAAGCGACTTCACTAAATCCTTTGCCAGCACCCGCGGAAATCCCGCGACATCAAAGATGTATTTCTCGGGATACAACGCGGTGAGCTGACCGCCAAGCTCCGGCAGTGCGTCAATCAGCTGCGCGCTCGCGCCGCGCATCCCCGCATAGAACAGTGCGAACAGCCCGGTGGGGCCGCCGCCGATGATCGTTAAGTCTCGCATCGGGTGGGAAGGCATAGTGCCGGAAAAATAACTGCTAAGTGATGGGTTTTGAGTTTGGGTTTTGGGTTCTCAACCGTTCGACGCGACGCAGTGCGCGTTACCGGCACGGTTGACAACCCAAAACCCGAACTGACTACCCAAAACCCAGCAGTTAACTTTCTCGCCATGAAGATCTACACCCGCACCGGCGACGAAGGCGGCACCGCACTGTTCGGCGGCGGTCGCGTCGGCAAAGACCATCCGCGCGTTGAAGCCTACGGCGATGTCGACGAACTCAACGCGGCGCTCGGCATGGTGCGTGCCGTGGAGATGATGCCGCGCATCGACGAAGTACTCGTGCCCGTGCAACGCGACCTGTTTGCAATCGGCGCACTGCTTGCGACTCCCGATCACGATAAAATGCGCGAGCAGCTCAGTAAGGCACGCATTGACGAACAGCGCATCGAAGAGCTCGAGCACGCGATTGATATTTGCGAGAAAGAACTCGAACCGCTGCGCAGCTTCATCGTTCCCGGTGGCACGCCCAAAGCCGCCGCGTTGCACGTCGCGCGCACAGTATGTCGTCGAGCTGAACGACGCGTCGTGTCACTCGCAAATGATACGCAGCTCCCAGGCCTCGTCGTTATCTATCTGAATCGACTCTCGGATCTCCTATTCATGTTGGCACGCGTTGCCAATCGACGTGCGGGCGCTGGCGAAGTCACCTGGTAGTGCACGTGCAGCCATCGCACACAGCGAGCGCGCCGCTCGACCTGCCACTGCCGTATCCGGTATACTGCGAGCGAGGCGTATTTGCGCGCGCGGCACACGTCACACGGCAGCACGCGCCAGCGCATCGTTTCGCGATCGTCAGCGACGACATGACACTTCGCACCGACCCCACCGTCGGCGTCATCTGGACGGGCGAGCCCGGCGGCACCGGCACCACCATCGGCGGCGATCTCCAGAACGGCGTCTTCCACTCGAACCTCGCCCGCTCCACCACCCATCCCATCACCGCCCGCGTCGT
>JANXUN010000327.1 GCA_025356185.1 Gemmatimonadaceae bacterium | reverse complement strand
CCGCACGCGCGCACGAGCTGCGCATGATAATCACGCTGCGCGGCGTCGTTGTCGAGCAGCGTGTTGTCTACGTCAAAGAGAAAAACGACGTCGCTCGGCGCGGTCATGCCGCGGCGCCGGCTGCCACCTTCTTTCCAGGCTGACGAATACCAGCAAGTTTGGTACGCTTGAGCAGCAGCGCGTTGACTGCCACCACCAGTGTGCTGCCCGACATTGCGAGTGCCGCAACTTCGGGACTCAACACAAATGGGTACAACACTCCAGCCGCCAGTGGAAAGGCGATGGCATTGTACCCCACGGCCCACCAAAGATTCTGATGCATTTTGCGCAACGTCGCGCGTGAAAGTTCGATGGCACCGACAATGTCATAGGGGTCGCTCTTCATGAGCACGACGTCCGCACTTTCCATCGCGACATCAGTGCCGGCTCCAATGGCAAACCCGACATCTGCTTGCGTGAGCGCCGGAGCATCGTTCACACCGTCTCCCACCATGCCAACTTTCTTTCCCGCGGCCTGCAGCTCCTTGATTTTTTGCGCTTTCTGCGCAGGCAGCACATCGGCCAACACGCTATCAATGCCAAGATCCGCGGCTATGCGCTTCGCAGTGGCCGCGTTGTCGCCAGTTAACATCACCACTTCAATCTTGCGTTCGCGAAGTTTTGCTACCGCTGCTTTTGATGTGGGCCTGATGGCATCCGCGATCGCAATCAGTCCAATGACTTGACCGGCTTGCGCAACGTGCACCACGGTACGGCCGTCGGCTTGCATTCGCGTTGACTGCGCATCGAGCGCGCCCAGCGCCAGTTTTTGTGTGTCCATCAGCAAGCGATTGCCGAGGAACACGGTGCCGCCCGCGGTTTCCGCGCGCGCGCCCATGCCGTCGAGGCTTTCGAATCCGGTTGGGGCCGTCACGGTCAGATTCTTGGCACGTCGCACAATGGCCTGAGCCAGCGGATGAGCAGAACCTTGCTCAACGGCGGCTGCGGCAGCGAGAAGAATGTCGTCTGTTACACCTTCTGCGGTGACAATTTCGACAACCTCAGGCTGGCCGACGGTCAGCGTACCGGTCTTATCAAAAACGATGGTCGTAAGTTTGGTGGCGTCTTCGAGGGCGGCGGCGTTCTTGAACAGAATGCCATTCACAGCGCCCAGACTCGTACTCACCATAACGGCCATCGGCGTTGCGAGGCCCAACGCATCCGGACACGCAATAACGAATACGGTAATCGCGAACGTTACTGCCAACAGCAGCGGCTGACCGATCACCCAGAACCACACGCCAAAGGTCGTGAGGCCAATCGCGATCGCCGCGATGACCAACCACTGCGCCGCCTTGTCGGCTAAGAGTTGCGCGGGTGCTTTTGAATTCTGCGCTTCTTGCACCAGCTTGACAATTTGCGAGAGCGCCGAGTCGGCTCCAACCTTTGTTGCCTTGTAGCGAAAGCTTCCACTTTTGTTCATGCTGGCGCCAACTACTGTTGCGCCCGGTCCTTTCTGCACGGGCATTGACTCGCCCGTGAGCATCGATTCATCCACAAGCGATTCGCCAGATTCGATCACGCCATCAACGGGAATTTTGTTGCCTGGCCTGATGACAACAATTTCGCCGGCGAGTACTTCTGCGGTTGGAACTTCAACTTCGGCGCCGTTGCGAATGACGAACGCTTTAGTGGGGGTGAGATTCATTAACGCCTTGATCGCTGATGATGCGCCCGCACGCGCCCGCATCTCCAGCCAATGACCAAGCAGAATGAAGACGAGCAGGACACTTACCGCTTCGAAAAATTGACCGCCAGATTTGAAGAAGAAAGTGGCGCCTACGCTAAAGAGGTAGCCGGTGCCCACGCTTAACACGATCAGCGCGGCCATGCCAACCGTGCGCGTTTTCAGCGCACGCCAGGCAGAGACGAAGAACGGCCAGCTGGGATAGAGAATGGCCGCGCTTGCAAGGAAGAACAGCCACAGATTGAGTTCCAATCCGAACGGCGGCTTGGGTGCGGTGAAGACACCTGCCATTGGCGCGTACACGAAAATCGGAATCGTGAAAAACAGGCAAATCCAGAAACGAATGCGCATGTCCCGCACCATCGCGGTCATGTCGCTCCCGCTGTGGCCCATTTCGTGTGCCATGTTTGCCGGCATCGTTGTTGGCGCACTGGGCGCTTTATGGCCGGCATGTTCCGATGGCGGCGATGACGATGATGGTGTATCGGGACCGGCCTCCGGTGTCGCGGATGTTGGTGCCGGTGGGGGCGCGTCAGGCGGTGGCTTGTCTTTCGTCACATCGGCCGCTGCCGCCGTGTGTTTGTCTTTGCTCGCGTCAGCCGGAGGAGCGGCGGGTTTGTCGTTGCCCGCGTCGGTTGCCGCTGTAGGGGGAGAGGGGTCGGGATTCGGACTGGCAGATGCTGGCGTGTGTTTGGCGTGGTGTTCGTGCGCCGCCTCATCGGCTTTCAAACGTGCAGCCACCTTAATGTCCGCAGCCTTCAGTCGCGTTTCGTCATATCGAACGGTGGCGCTGCCTGCGGCGAAGTTGACCGTGACGCTTTCCACCCCCGGCACTTCGCCAATCAGATCTTCGACGCCTTCGGCGCTCAATACCGAAAGCATGTCATGCAGTTCAATTACGCTGGTCTTCATCGCGGCTCCTGAATAGGCGGAAATTTCTTGGGACATCGCCGCCACTGTATGTGACCGCCACCAGCGCTCGTCACCATCACACGATGACTCGCCACTTGGAGACGAGAATCGTTACGATCTGTTCTAATGTTTGTGCACCGCCTTAGCGGGCGCTGCTGGCTCTTCCTTGGTTCGCTTCACTGGTGGTTGTGGTTTCGCGATCGGTTGTTCGGGAACGACCTTTTTCGGAGCATCGCCCATTCCGGGCATGTTCGCGTGTTTGTCAGCCATTGTTCGCTTCCTCAGAGTGATGGTGTGTACCATGTGCGGCGAATTGCCGCAACTTAGGAACGTGAGCCAGTATCTGTCATCTACCATACTCGATCGACGCTCCCGCGCTGCAGACTCGGAAACTACTCAGCATTTGCTGGCCGACGGCGGCGGCACGAATGCATTCACTTGCATATCGTGGGAACCGTCAACACAGCGACACCATTGATACTGCGCAGTGAAGCGTCAGGGCGCCATGCTTCGTGCGATGGCCTCGATTGCCTTGAGCCCCGTTCCGAAGCGGCTCATGCTCTCACGGTGCCGTTCGAGATCACTGTACGCGAGGTAGCGTACGCGTAAATCACGAACGCGACTGAATGCGGGACGGGCAAGCTGCGCGATGATATCCGCTTCGCGATTGTCGGGCGCAACCAGAAACAGTTCTGCGACCGCCTGTTCGGGCGCCCCCAAAGCGAGGTCCAGCAGCCGAACGATACCTGAATAAATTGAAGTGGTGTGTTCGACCTCAAATGCAGCCGCAACACGGGCAGTGCTTGCGTTCTGCGCGCTCGGGCGGTCGAGCCAGAGCACATCGATCAATCTCACGGCTTCGGCGCCAGGCGCCGCAGATAACTGTTGTGGCAACGATGACAGGCAATTGTCACCGAGCCGTCCATTTTGCCATGGCCGAGCGCGGTCGTTGGCAGCGATCCACACGTCGTACCCCAGCGCAATTCCCAAATCGCGCAGCCACGCCTGGATTTCCGTGTGGGTGCGATCGCCATCCACGGCAATTGCCCGAGCGCGCACTTCCGCGGCCGACTCCTCGCGAACGCAGGCGAGGTCGTGTTCCCATCGCTGGTAGGCTTGGTCATCATCCGTTTGCGGCGGCAATGGATACCTGCTCCGACCCACATCAAACAGGAATCCCGCAATGGCACCGAGATCATTGGACAGCAACGCGCGATGTTGCTCATTCAACGCGAGGATTCCGCGCCGCATCGCCAGATATTCTTCCCATCGGCCCAGCTTCACATTGGCCCCGGTGAGCGCGTTGTATCCTGCAACAATCGCGGTGTTGAACGGCGGCGCCAACGTGGGGTGCAGGAAATACAGAAGATTGGCGGCTGTGGGTCCGAGTCCCTTCACGCGCTGTTCATCGAGCCGGCGTATTTCTGCGATGACCTGGTCTGCACTGTGACAGCAGATGCACGAATCCAGAAACCGGCCGAATGCGCGCTGGTTCTCCGCATTCTCGTAAATGTCAGGGATGCGCAGTTTGGGTTTCCACAGCCAGGCATGATCGGCGCCCTTAAAAATCTGACGCTGCTCCGCAATAGAGTGCACTACCGTTTCCAGCGAAGAGCCACGGTAGGCGGTGCCAAAGCCGCCGGACTGAATTTCCTCCACAACTTTCTGCAGACCACGACGGATCGAACGAAAGTTTTTTATTCGTTCTTCCCAGAGAAACCACGTTTGATAGGTGCCACCCGCGTCATCCCGCCACCGACGGAGCAGCGCATCAACTTCCTGTTCATTCGGCATGGCGATGGTGCGCGAGGAGACGTTCGATTGAGAACGAATCTATCTCGCCTGATACATTTTTACACAATGTAAACAAAGACGCGCCGTGATTCCGCCGTATCCGCGGAATCACGGTCTCGCTGTGTGGGTCTACTTTTTTGCGCCCATGTACATGAAACCGAACGAACCGGATCCAGCCGCGCCATCGCTCGCCACCGCTTTCCACTGCACCGTGTAATTGCCATTGCGGAGCGCACCTTTGATTTGCGCAACTGCCACACGGTTGGAGTCCGCCACTTCTCGCAGGGCCTCAACTGGCACTTTGGAGCTATCGGACGCCACCAATTCCACCGACGCCTTGGAAACGTCAATCTTGCCGGTGAACGTGAGCCGCAGTTCGGAGAGCGGTCCCATAACATGCGCATCTTTGGCCGGATTGGAGCTGGCCAGACCGATGTGTCTTGCTGCACCAACGGTGGCCACGGGTAGCGCCAACGCGAGCACAGTGATGAACGCGCCGAACATAGTTGCGGTTGAACGCTTGGGCGACTTGGAAGCAGACGGTCGTTGCATTGGTGAGGAGGTGAGGGGGTTTCAGCACGAAGGACTCACGCATGGGACAAGCGAGTGAGTGACACGGGAAAATGCGGTTTCCCTGCATTTTACTGCCCGTAAAGCAGGAGGAAGTTATCGTACCGACTCGCCGGTGTCAAAGGCGTGGGTGACTTCGGGAATCTCCGCGATGATTGTGACATTTGATACGCACAGCCGACTGCTCGATAGGAAAGGACGCTCGGTCGGGCGTGTCGCGGTTCGCGCGACGGGCACCGTGCAAGTAGGTTTTACCCGACATAAACCGGCGGGCAATTTATCACGGACGCTCCGGCAAAATCGTGGTGCCCCCCGCACCCGAGTGCATCAGTGCAACGCATGGAAACACGCAACGAGCAACACTCATTGGCTGTTCGTTCTTCCGCGCCCGGAATCGCTAGCGCGATGCAGCCACACGAGAGAGCTGGTCACGCCGTTGAATTTATGATCGTTGCAATCGGCGCGTCGGCGGGCGGGCTAGAGGCCTGCAGCCGTCTGCTTGATGCGCTGCCGCCAGACATGGGCATGGCCTTCATACTGGTTCAGCACCAGGATCCAACGCACGAAAGCATGCTGGTG
>JANXUN010000254.1 GCA_025356185.1 Gemmatimonadaceae bacterium | reverse complement strand
GTGGGATCGCGCTGAGGGTGCGTTGCGTGCGGCACTGGAAAGCACGGGCCGTGAGTACGAAATGAAAGAAGGCGACGGCGCGTTTTATGGACCCAAGATCGACTTCGACGTGACCGACAGTATCGGGCGCTCGTGGCAATTGGGCACGATTCAACTCGACTACAACGCGCCCGAACGATTCGACCTCACCTACACGGGTGAGGACAACGCGGCGCATCGTCCCGTTGTTATTCATCGCGCCGTCTCAGGGTCGTTCGAGCGATTCATCGCGATTTTGATCGAGCACTTTGCGGGTGCGTTTCCCGTGTGGCTGTCGCCCGAGCAAGTGCGTGTGATTCCGATCGCCATTGACTTCAACGCGCACGCGCAGGCGCTCGTCAACCAACTCAAAGCGCTTGGCGTGCGCGCCACGCTCGACGCACGCAACGAAACGCTCAACTATCGCATTCGTGAGAGCGAAGTGCAGAAGGTGCCGTACACGCTGGTGATTGGAAGGCGCGAAGCCGACGAGAACACCGTCGCGCTACGGACGCGTGGAGCCGGGAGCAAACAAGATGTGCTCACTACGGACGCGTTTATCGAACGGCTCATGCATGAAATCAAAACGCGCTCACTGGTGCCTGCTGCTCCAAGTCCCGCGGCAAAGTCAGAGTCAGAGGGCGGCGCGTGACCCCAGAAGCGTTGTTGGACCTGTTTGTCCTCGCGCCCGTGGGGTTGGTTGAAGTCGATGAAGAAGGGCGCGTCGAAGTCGCAAACTTGGCCGCGCGCCATCTGCTCACGCCGTTCACGCGAACCGGTGGACTGGACGATCTTTTCTCCTCGCTCGGGTCCGTCGCGCCCGATCTCGCGGCACGCGTTCGGAACTACGATAGTCCGCGCGGCGTGATTGTCGATTCGATGGAGTTGCTCGCACCGGGCGAATCACGCGGCGTTCATCTGTCGCTGGTGAAAGTCGCGCCCGGGCGTATCGTCGCGGTAGCATCTGACGCAGGCTCGTTGGCACGCGCGCGCGGCATCGTTGAAAAGCTTGAGCAGCGGCATCGAGCAATCGAAGGAGCTGTGCGGGACTACGCCATTTACACGACCGATGCCGACGGCGTCATCGATTCGTGGAGTGGCGCTGCGGAACGCTTGCATCATTGGGGTGCAAATGATGCCGTGGGCCGTCACATGTCCAAGCTCGTGCCCGAAGAGGTTGGCGAAGCGCACGTGAAAGAAACGTTGTCGCAGGCGTCGCGGACCGGTTGGTGCGAAGAAGAAGGGCAGCGTCTTCGCGGCGACGGTACGCACTTCTGGGCCACTACTGTCGTCACAGCGCTGCGCGGTGCTGACGGATTGGCGATTGGCTTTTCGATCGTGACACGCGATCTGTCTGAGCGAAAGAAGCTTGAAGATGCCACGCGCGATGATGCGTCCAGTAACACCGACTACCTCACAGGCGCGTCAACACGCCGTGCATTCTTTGACGTGGCGTCGTCGGAAGTCGCGCGCGCGCGCCGGTATGCGCAGCCATTGTCGGTCTTGCTCGTCGCGCCGGACAACTTTCGCGAAATCTCAGAAGCGCAGGGCGAGTCGTTCGCGAATGAGTGGTTGCGCACAATCGCTGGCGTGTGCCGTCAGGAATCGCGCAACACCGACGTGGTGGGACGCGTTGGCGGCGAGGAGTTCGCGGTGTTGCTACCCAGTACCGAACTGTCTGGTGGCTTAGTGCTTGCCGAGCGTATTCGCGAACGCATGCAGCGTCACGTGTTTTCGGGTGAACCGCAGGGAGTACGTTCCACTCTCTCGGTCGGCGTAGCCGAAGTGACCGACGACATCACCACCGTTGATGGGTTACTCGCGGCGAGTGCGAAAGCCGTTGAGCGTGCGAGACAGGCGGGGATGAACCTCGTGGTGGGCTACGACGCGTAAAGAACTGGGCAATCCCCTCGCAAAATGAACAATTGGTTATTTTGAGGGGCTCCCCCTCGTGGGGGCCGTTCGGCTATTCGCCGCGCGCACCGGCACTCGCGACAAGTGCCCACTTCCTGCTCTATGCCTGATCTGACTCGTCAACCGGTGATCGTTGGTGCAGCACGCACGCCGATCGGCCGGTATCTCGGGGGCTTAAGCTCCCTTTCCGCACCCGAACTTGGCGCGATCGCAATTCGCGCGGCACTCGTACGCTCCGGCGTGAATCCCGAGCACGTGAACGAAGTGATCATGGGTCACGTCCTGCAGGGCGGCACGGGCCAGGCGCCCGGACGCCAAGCGATGCTTAAGGCGGGTGTGCCGTCCTCAGTGTCTGCAGTAACAATCAACAAAGTGTGCGGCAGCGGACTGAAAGCCGTGATGCTCGCGGCGCAGTCCATTAAAGCTGGCGACGCGCACGTGGTCATCGCGGGCGGTCAAGAATCCATGTCGAACGCGCCGCACTATGTGTACGGCATGCGCGGCGGCGTGAAGATTGGCGATCAGACCATGGTCGACGGCATGATCAAAGACGGGTTGTGGTGTGGCACGTGCGACGTTCACATGGGTGTGCACGCCGAGTAC
>JANXUN010000233.1 GCA_025356185.1 Gemmatimonadaceae bacterium | reverse complement strand
TCGGAAGCGCGAGAAAAATATCGCCGACGCCTTGATTCGTATTCGCAAGGAAGCGCTCAAACTTTCGGTAATACATCGTCGTCCAGAGCGAATCCACTGCCGACAAAATCCGCGCACGGCCGCGCGCGACGGTGGCGTAGTTCGCCGCATAAAACTTTAACTGCTCGCTGTGTACGCCGTTGAGAAAGACGCGCAGCCAATCGCGATCGACCGCCGAGGGGAACGCCGCCGCAAATGGCGAGCGCGAGGCATCGTTGCTTGCCAGAAACAACTCGCCCTGCCTTCGAAACACTTCCCACGTCGGAAACTCAAGCGGCAGCAGCTGCGCGCGTGCATAGCGTCCGCGTGCGGCAAGTCCCTTACTTAGCGCCGCATAATTCGAATCGAGCGCCGTAAAAACCGCGCTGCGATTTTTCACCACAATCAGCGAGTCTCGATACCGCGGTGCAAAGTCTGGCAGCATCGACGAATCATTGCTCAACAGCGCGAACGCGTGCAGCCACAGATCGACGTGTTCAGCCGTACGAACAGGCCATGACGTCAATCGCGGCATGATCGGGTCGGCATTCAGGCTTTCGATCCGCGTTCCGGCACTCGGCGCGCCTCCAAACGATACGCCGGACGACCCGGTGCTCGGCTCGGGGATTCGGCGCTCCGTCGTGCGCGGTTCCGTCGTACGCGGATCAGCAGAACGCGGATCGACCGGTTTCACATCGGGCGGAGACGACGTCGACACGCCGCCGTTCGGCATTCCCACCGGAATCGCACTCGCGCATGCGCCCGTCACCGCGAGCATACTCGCGCCGATTACCAGCCGACGTGTGACAGAAGCACAATGCATCGCGAGAAGATCGCGAGTGGTGCGTGCGAGTGGTATCCAAGTCATCAGCGCGATACCCTCAAACCCTGCCAGTCGGTCCCCGCTGGACCGTCGATCGCAGAGCCAAGTGCCAGCGAAGTCGCTAACTCGCGATTCGAAGCGCCGGTATGTCCGCGCCGCGCCCACACGTCACGCAAAAGCGCCACGCGGCCTCAAGCTCGGTGCTGCACGCGGGGCATTGACGCTTGGTAAGGTCCAGCCCACAGTGCGGGCAAAACGTCACCCGCCGTCCCTCAGGCGTGCGCCCGCCGCAATATCGGCAGCACGTCGCCGCGTGTCCTTCAGGCGTTGCACGCACGTCGCCGCTGCGCGGGCTCACGGAACCGAGCGAAAGCAGACTATTCGACCACGTCCGCACGAGCGCCAATGTCGGTGACGACACTGCCAAGGCCTGATGACAGGCGTCGCGCAGTCCCGTCTCGACACGGAGTATCTCCCGCTCGCCCGAGAGGAGTCGCAGCATCGCACGCTCCCACGACGCCGTTCCGCCGTCGGCCATCTCGCGACGAGTCTCTCGAAACGGAAGCAGCCGCTCCTCGAGATCGATTAGCGTGAAACCCTGGCCACTCAGCTGCGGATATTGCTGCCGAATTACCCGCGCCAGTCGAAATGACAGCCGATCCAAATCATCGAGCGACCGCACACTACTCACTTGCCCACCACGGATCGCGTCAGGGCGTCCGCATCGGAACGCATATTCGCTTTGCTGTCTCCACCGATGCCGTCGACAAACCGCTCCGCGATGTTCTTCTCGTGGAGTTGCGCGTCTTTCCAGCCGTAGCCGTAACCGATCGCTACGCCGATGCTGAGGAGGAGAATGAGCTTGAACATGTCGGAAATGAGCTGCTCGGAGTGCTGGCGCACCCCCAGTCCTACCTCAGACGACGCGCCATCAACTAGCCGGGTAACGGTCGGGAGGGGGAAAATGACTCGACCAACGGAAACGGTGACACGAGTCGCGGACTGCCCCCGCCTCGCACCGGTCTGCCACTCCACCATTCCTCAAATTCAGACACAATGAGACCTCCGCTTGCGCTTTGATCGGCCGCCGCGCGCGTCGCCAAATGATTGGCGTACTCGTTTTGAGGATGCCCCGCGTGTCCCTTGACCCAGTTCCACTGGCATTCATGCGGCGCGATCGCTCCCACTGCCGCTTGCCACAGCTCCAAGTTCTCGACCGCTCCCTCTTTTCTGCGCCATCCGCGCGCGATCCATCCGCGCACCCACGACGTCATGCCGTCGACGATGTAGCGAGAGTCGGTGGTGAACAGTACTGACAGCTGGTTGCCCTTACGCGACAACGCCTCGAACGTATCGGTCACCGAGCGCAGGGCCATGCGATTGTTGGTCGTGTCGGGCTCAGACGCCCACAAATCGAAACGCTGCACAACGCCATCGGGACGGCGCCACTCGACCAGCGCACCCAATCCACCCGGTGTTGCACCGCTTTTGCCGTTACCAAGACACGACTCATCTGCGTAGACCGCCACCAGTGAATGGCGCGCAGTCATCGCACCAGCTCGATGCTCTCAATGTCGTCCACGAACAGCTCAAGTCGAGAACCCGTCGACGGATGTCGCGCCACAATGATTTCGCGACCATGCTCAATGCGAAGTCGTTCCGGAATCACCAAGTACTCGGTTCCGCGACGCGCGAGCGCGAGCCGCAAACCTCGGCTAATCGCATGCTCCAATCGATCGTACTGCACTACCGAAAATGCCATCAGTCGGTCGTCCCGCCCCCGGCCCCACCACCAGCCCCACGTCCCCACTGACTGCACACTTGCTCCAACACGCGTGCCGCGCGCTCAACGTCCGAGCGCTCGACCCACTCTTCTGCCGAAT
>JANXUN010000230.1 GCA_025356185.1 Gemmatimonadaceae bacterium | reverse complement strand
TTTCGTGCCACTCGGCGCATCGGGCAACTTTGCGAGCACTAAATGCAAAATGTTTTCGGTGAGATCGTGATCACCAGCCGAGATAAAAATCTTTGAGCCGTTGATGCTGTATGCGCCGTCGCCTGCCGGCACCGCTTTGGTGTGAATGATTCCGAGGTCGGTGCCCGCATGAGCCTCGGTCAGACACATCGTCCCGCTCCACGATCCGTCAACAAGTTTTGCGACAAAGCGCTGTTTCAACTCGTCCGAGCCGTGACTCATCATCGCGCTGTACGCACCGTGCGACAGTCCAGGGTACATGCTGAACGACAAGTTCGACGAGCACAGCAACTCTTCCATTACGAATCGGACAGATTCGGGCAACCCTTGTCCGCCAAACGCGGGATCTGCGGCGATGCCTGTCCATCCGCCAGCGGCGTACTGCGCGTAGGCGTCTTTGAAACCCGACGGCGTGCGCACCTCTCCGTTCTCCAGTCGCACGCCTTCAGCATCGCCCGACTGATTCAGCGGAAACAGCACCTCCTCGCAGATCTTCGCGCCTTCGGCAAGGACGGCGTCGATCACGTCCGGCGTTGCTTCCTCGAACCCGGGGAGTGCTGACAACTGCGCGACGTTATGGACGTCATGCAGGAGAAAGCGGATGTCGTCGAGGGGCGCCTTGTAGGAGGGCATGGGGTAGACGGGAGACGGGAGACGGGAGACGGGAGACGAAGCGCGGGAGACGGGAGACGGGAGACGGGAGACGGGAGACGGGAGACGGGAGACGGGAGACGGGAGACGGGAGCTTTCCGGTTCCTAAAGATTGTGTGAGATCAAAGCGACCGGCAAGGGCAAAGGTGACGGTACCGTCATGTTATTGATCGCCGCCGTGTCCGTACAACAAAATGCCGACATGGACTCGGCGATAGCTTTCCTGCGCATGGTCCGGACATCACGCTCGGACCGCGATTGCGGTTTCACACCGTTGGGCACTGTGGAGTAGTCGATGAAAGCGTTCTTTACGGCGATTGCTGCGAATCTCGTCACCATCGCGATGTGCGTGGTTGGTGGTCTCGTGCTGATTTTGGGGATCGCGGCAGCGGCCACCGGCGACGCGCCGACCACCGTCCGCAAAGGGTCCATCTTGGTCGTGGATTTGGATCAGACGTTTGTCGACGCGCCTGCCGCGACGGAGCGACGGTCTGCGCTCGACGAGGTGTTCCTTGCCGGCGGACAGAACACGATCCCACTGCGTTCCGCGATCATTGCGCTGCGTGCTGCCGCAGGCGACGACGACATTAGTGGCGTGCTGATGCGCGGCAGCATCAACGCCACAGGGTACGGTTCGGGGTACGCCGCGATGCGCGAGTTGCGTGCTGCGATCGCCGACTTTCGCCGTTCGAAGAAGCCTGTGCACGCGTATTTGGTTAACCCAGAAACCAAAGATTATTACGTTGCCAGTGCGGCGTCGACGATCACACTTGATCCGTTTGGATCGCTCGTGCTGCCCGGCATGTCGTCCGAACAGGTGTTCTTTGCGGGGCTGCTTGAGAAGTACGGCATTGGCGTACAGGTGAGTCGCGTGGGCCGATTTAAGGCCGCCGTCGAACCGTTCACGCGCAAAGACATGAGCCCCGAAAATCGTCTCATGACGAAAGCGTATTTGGGCGAGATGTGGAGCGAGGTCAAACGCGGCATCGCAGAAAGTCGAGGCATCGACACGACGACGTTGCAAACGGTCGTCGACACGCAAGGCATCATCATGCCGGCCGACGCACTTGCCGCCAAGTTGATAGATCGCGTCGGGTACTTTGACGAAGTGTTAGCGGATCTGCACACGCTCAGCGGCACGAAGTCGGCGACGACGGTGAGTGCCGCTGCGACGAAGGCTGACACTAACTCGGCGGCGAGCACGCCCGCGTTGCCGCAAGTGACGCTCGAGGAATATGCGCCAGTCGCGGGCGCGCGGGCGCGCGTGTTTGGCGCAAAGCAAAACGTCGCGATCGTGTATGCCGAAGGAGATATCGTCGATGGGCAAGGCGATCGCGGCAACATTGGTGGCGATGGACTTGCACGCGAGTTGCGTAAGGTTCGCGCAGACGTATCGGTGAAAGCGGTGGTGCTGCGTGTGAACAGCCCCGGCGGAAGCGCGATCGCCTCCGAAAAGATTCAGCGCGAATTGGCGCTTACCAAAAAAGTGAAGCCCATTGTCGTCTCGATGGGCACCTATGCGGCGAGTGGCGGCTACTGGATCACGACCGCAGCGACGCGTGTATTTGCGCAGCCCAACACGATTACAGGCTCCATCGGGGTGTTTGCGCTCGTGCCCAACATGCAGAAGATCGCCGCGGATCACGGCATCACGTTTGATACCGTATCCACGGGTCGCTACGCGGATATTTTTTCGCTCGCCCGTCCTCGAACGGCAGCCGAGATGGCGGTGCTCCAACGCGGGACCGATGCGGTGTACGCGGCCTTTATCAATCGCGTAGCGACGGCGCGCGGTCTCACAGCGGACTCGGTGCGCGCGATCGCCGAAGGTCGCGTGTGGTCGGGCACCGATGCAATGCGCATTGGATTGGTGGACTCCATCGGCGGTCTTGATGCTGCAGTGAAGAGTGCGGCGTCACTGGCAACGCTTACCGGTGATTATGAAGTACGCGAGTATCCGCGTGCGCGCAGCACCGCCGATGTGTTGAAAGAACTGTTTGAACGGAAGCCACAGCCGGTGGCGTCAATCAGCGCGGCACTCGCAAGCGCGCCGACGCTATCGGGACCTGGCCGCGCGCAACAGTTAGCGCGCGATCTGATGTCGCAGGTGGGCGTCATGCTGACGTACAACGATCCGCGCGGGGTGTACGCGCGACTGCCGTTCGTTCTTACCGTCCGCTGACCTTCACGGACACCCACACGCGCCGCATGAGTCCCGGCTCGAAGTACCGATTGCGCGTCGCGTTAATCACGACGCTCGGCGCGTAGTGACGATCGAACACATTATCGACGCCGGCAGTGGGTTCGACACCGAGCCGTTGCATCCACGCGCTGCCGCTGTAGCCGCCGCGCACTGACCACACCGCGAATCCGGCGGCGGTGATAAGTGCGGCGTCGTCGGCGGTGACCCGCGACGACATCGTTGTTTCTATCGTCGCGAAACCGCCGTGCGACCGCACCGTGCTCCACAGCTGCGCCATCTGATTCGGAATGCCGGGAATCGGATTGCCAGCGTAGCTCGTCGTGCCCACGATGTATCGATCAAAACGAAAGTGCGAGTACGTGTATGACGCACCGACGTCCACCAGAGGTAACGAAGCCAGCACGCTCGATTCGATGCCCGTGCGTGTGGTTTGGCCTGCGTTGCGAAACGCGCGACGACCAGCTTGGCCGGGAACGTCAAAGGGCACGAGTTCATCATGTACGACGGCGCGAAACGACGCGAGATCAACACGCACACGACTGCCAATGAGCGACTGCACCCCTGCTTCGACGGTGCGCGTCGTTTGCGGATTCAGCGACGAGTTCAGACCAGCCGCGCCATTGTCTTGATTCGTGAGTTCGGTGATCGTTGGCGTTTCGAATGCCGACGTCCAATTTACAAACACCGATGTGGCAGGTCGCGCGCGCCATGCGATCCCGAGCATCGGCGTGGTGGATGCTAGCGTGCGATTGCCAGAGTCGTCGGCGTTTGACGTCGTAATAAAATGATCAGTAACCGCAAACTTCACCTGATCGCGTCGTGCTGCGGCACTGACAAATACATGTCCGGGTGCTTCGGCTTCGACTCGTGCAAATGCGCCGAGCCCACGCACAACCTCGCGCTGATCCAGACGAATCGCGCCACGTTCGGTGCCGATCGCCGGACACTTGGTTGTGGGCGCTCCACTCACAACATCGGCGCAATTCTCAAAGTTGAGCCGCGCGTCATCCTGCCGCTGCGCATCGACACCGGCAGTGAATCGCAGCGGCCAGGGCGTTCGTGTTTCACGCAGCGTGCCGCGCAGTGATCCGCCGGAAACCGCGCGACCGACAGCAACGATCGCGAACGGCAACGGATTGTCGAGCGATCTTGTACCGGTGAAAATCGACGCATCAACCGACGCCGCGTCCGTTCCATGCGATGCGATCAACGTGACCTGCCGGTGTTGCACCGCTTTCCGTGAGCGTTTGGTGATGTTGAGCGAATCAGGTAAGCGCGGATCACTCGCCAATTCTGCCGCGGTGATCGCGCCCGAATTCTCAGCGCGCGGCGTGTCGTAGTATGTGCCCTGCACCTCAACACGCGTGCGTCCTATGTTGGTGAACGCACGCGCGAATGCGTGTTGTGCATCGAGCGTAGACCACTGCCGCGGACCGGGACCTCGCGTGCGCGTGCCCGTCATCAGCATGCCCGCATCGTGCAGCAACGGCGCCGCGCCGTCGTGCAACGACGCCTGCGCGCTGGTAATCGTCGCCGTCGTGCGTGACAGTCCGCCTCCGTTCCACCACCGCGCATCGACAGCAAGCGGAGACGCGAGTGGCGCTCGCGAATGAAAATCGACGACTCCTCCCGCCGCGTTGCCGTACAGCGCCGCAGCGGTACCGCGCACAACATCCAGACTGCCGACACTCTCGAGTTCCAGCCAATCAATCGGTGTTTGACCGTCGGGAAGCGAGAGCGGTACACCATCGCGCAACACACGTACTCCGCGCACGCCAAATGCTGAGCGCGCGCCGAATCCACGCACCGTCATGCGCGGATCTTGTGACGGGTTGGCTCGCTCTTGCACAACAACGCCGGGAACGCCGAGCAAAAGATCGCTGACTGAGAGCCGTCGTTGACCCGGACGTTGCGCGTCGGGCGTTGCGCGCGTCGTTGCAAACGGCAATTCAAACGGCGAGCGCGCGGCATCGCGCGTGACGGTCACAGAAACAGGGCGCAGGACCGTTTTCGCCGTTGAATCGGCGGTCTGCGACGAGGTGGCCTGCGCAGCGCCCACGGAGACAATCGTAGCGCTCAGGGCCACGCAGATCGCGGCGGCGCCAAACAGAAATCGAGGAGAGGTTTGCACCCGTGCAGAGTGCATAGCTGCTCGTCGATTGTCGAGTCCGTATTAGTTGGCCAACTACTTCGGGAGACGACACACCGAGACGCGTTCCGACCACTCCTCGTCGAAGATCTCACCCGTTCGATCGCAGATCAGCCCTGAGTCGCGATCGCGAATGGACAGAAACCAGTGCGATTGGTCTGCATTCCATTTAATCGCTGATTGGGCCGTGGGCAGTCGTTCCCCGCGCTTCGCGAGCTCCGGCCACGCGGCAAACTGACCCGTTTGGGAGCGATATTCACGCTGTTTCTGATGGACGCGCGAAAAGCTCTTGTCGATGCTGACGCGCGCCTCCGCTTGCTGGGTCGAAGCGGAAATGTTGATGCCAACGAGAACGAGGGCCCAAATAGAAAGAGCGCCGAGCGAGACCGTCAAAACGCGACGCTCCAAGCGCTTGCGCGCGAGGCTGCGTCCGGGAATCGTCTGGACGGGGGCGAGGGC
>JANXUN010000197.1 GCA_025356185.1 Gemmatimonadaceae bacterium | reverse complement strand
CCTTCAGCAATGCCGGTTCGTCCTTTCCGGCACGCTTGAATTCGGACCGCAGCCAGTCCAGTCCGAGCGCATCCATCACGCGAAACGGTCCCGCTTCCCAGCCGTATCCCCACTCCATCGCGCGATCGATGGCGATCAAATCGTACGCAAGTTTATCGGCAAGTGTGAGCGTGTAATGCGCTGCATCCAGCAAGTGATCGCGAACGAATCCGCCGTGAGGGCCAGCGAGCGCTTTCGCCGCCGGAAGTCGTTGCGCGATCGGCATACGAATGGCCGCGCCGATGTCGCCGCCGTCGAGACGTACTTGCGGCACGTACGTTTTGTTTTTCCAGTCGTAGCTGAGCGTGCCGTCTTTGGTCTTGGTATAGAAGCCGCCGCCGGTTTTGTCGCCAAGTTTTCCTTGCGCGACGAGCTCGCTCATCCACGCGGGAATGGCGAAGTCTTCACCCGTGGCGGCGCCGATGCCCTTCGTTACGTGCGACATCACATCGAGCCCCGACAAGTCACCGGTGCGAAACGTGGCGCTGCGAGCCCGTCCAATCAGCGAACCGGTGAGCCCATCGACTTCGTCGAGCGACAGCGCGTACTGCTCCATGCGACGCATCGTGGCCACCATGCCAAACACGCCCAATCGATTCGCGATAAAGCCGGGAACGTCTTTCGCGATGACGATGCCTTTGCCCAGCGTGCGCTCGGCGAACTCACGCATCGCACCAATTACCGCAGGGTCAGTTTCAGGGGTTGGGATGATCTCCAGCAAGTGCATGTAGCGCGGCGGATTGAAAAAGTGCGTGCCGAGAAAACGGCGACGGAATTTTTCGGTGCGTCCGTCAAGCAACGTCGACATCGGAATGCCCGACGTATTCGACGTGACGATCGCCGTGGGCTTCATGATTGCTTCGATGCGCGCAAATAGCTGTTGCTTGGGCTCAGCGAGCTCGATGATGGCTTCGCAAATCCAATCGCACTCGGCGAGCCAGGTCAGATGATCTTCGGTATTGCCCACGCGTACACGCTTGACCGCAGCGGCGTCCATGAACGACGCCGGTTTAGACTTCGTCGCTTTCGCCAACCCGTTTTTCGCAGGCGCGCTGCGATTCAACGATTTCGGGTCGGCGTCCCCAGGGATATCGAGCAGCACTACTCGGCACCCAGCCGACGCTGCGAGGGCGGCAATGCCGCTTCCCATCGCGCCCGCGCCCACCACGCCAACAGTCGTCACGCGCATCTCAAAAACGCTCCACAAGGGGGATCGCGAAAACTTCGTCGGCGACGCGCGCCAAGGAAGGGGCGATCCAAAATATGACGCGACCGTCGCGTTTTGGGGAGCCTCCGGACTACAGGTTGAACGGTTAGCGGCTGCGGATGGAGCCCACAGCGCGCTACGGGTTCAGCCAGTAACTGAATTTGAGGAGCAGCGTGTTGAGGGGACGGGCGCTGAACAGGTCGTTCACGTCGCGTCCCGGTACAAACACGCCGGGATTGATCGCATCTTGGGATCGTCCTTGTTGCCACACCAAGAAGAGCGTGCTGGCTGGACGGTATTCCCACCGCAGTACAGTAGTCGAGTTAAACTGCTTGACGTTGAATCCGGCAGGCGCGGTCGTGCGATACGAGACAAACCGTGCATCGTACGATTCGGCTCGCGCATTGCGAATTTCGCGCCAATTTGCATAGTCGCCTGTCGTGACAAACGGTTGCAGGTACAGCTGCAACGACAGCGTTGGCGTCGCCGTCCAATTGGCACGCCCGGTGATCGAAAAAATGTGCTGGTGCAAATGCGCAAATGTGAAATGCGTCGTGTCGCTGAGTAGCGCGCCGTAATTGCCAACCCACTGCTGATCGTTGGTGACTTCGTCATACGTCGCGCCAAACGCGGTGGAAAAGCGACTGGCGACGCGCACGTTCACGCCGAGGTCACCGCCGCGGTACCACGAACGACCACCATCGCTGGTGCCGAAACGGTAGGCCGCCGATGGCGAGACGGCCGTTCGCGCGTCGCCGACCAAGTCGAAACGAATGCCTTGCTTGAGTGTTTGCCGAAGTGCAGGGCCCCCACGCGCGCAACTCACACAATTGGTTCCGCCAAAATCATTCAGCGACGTGGTGATCGCGCCGCCCCAATTGTTGTGAAGCGACGCGCTCGTGTGCAACGAAAATGTTTGCGATGCAAGCAATCCCCCGGTCGTAACGTGCGACTCAAGCGACGTGGTCGAAAACGCCGAGCGAAACCAACGTGACGGCTGCAGCTGCGTGAGATCCAGTTGCTGACGAAATGACACGTCGTTGATGAGATTTACAAAGCCGAGATCGTTGAATTCGAGCCCCGTCGACGCGTACCGAAACACGTTTTCGTATCGCAGTTTGCCACCGACTTGCTTGATGCCTGTCGACGCCACGACACCACTCATGGCGGTGCGCGTCGAGTCGTACGATGCCTCATGATCAGGGCGTTGAAACAGGTGCACGCTGTTGCGTTGCGTGAGCGCGATGGCACTGGCACTGCCGCGCACGGTGTTGGCGGCACCGTACGCCATCCATTCCCACCGATCTTGTGCGAAGCGATGAAAGCCTTGCGCGACGACCGTTGTCGCCGCGCGTCGAAGCACGGGATCCGTATCGCCATCTCGCTGACGCGTCATGTTGGTGAGCTGCACTCCAAATTGTGATCGACCACCGCGCAGTTCGCGGAGTGCGCGCGCGACGAAATAGTTCGTCTGCGGTTCGATGGTATGACCATTGACGCCTCGCACCCGCTCGGTTTGTGCGTCGAGCACACCAATCGCCACGCCGTTGTTAAAACGGCCCGTAAGTTTTGTTGCCGCGGTGATGTTGGTAAACACCGGATCGGCCGCGTCGCTACGCAACTGCGGGGTACGTCCGATGCGACGGGTGTAAAACGTTCCTTCGCACGGGCCGTTGCAGCGGTACAATCCCGCGCCCTCTTGAAAGAACGGGCGACGCTCATCAAATCGAATCTCGAAGGCGCTTAAATTCAGCACGGCGGGATCGGCTTCCACTTGACCAAAGTCGGGATTGACCGTGGCGTCAACCGTGATGTGCGAACCGATGCCAGCTTTCAGATCTAATCCAACCGCGAGATCTCCGTGTGAGCCACCGGGTAGCGACACCGGATTCGGCACACTCTTGATCACGGAGTACGGCAGCAGCTCAAGTCGACGCGGCGTGCCAATACCTTCGATGCCAGTGATGGTGCCCAATTGCGATATCAGTGTGCGTTGTGACGTGCGAAAGATTGGCCACGCGTCGCGCTCGTTGCGTCGCGTGACATCGCGCCACACGCCAAATCCAAATTCGTGCGTGTTCTTCGCGGTGAATCGCAGCTGACTAAACGGCACGCGAAACTCGGCGACCCATCCCGCGCTATCGATACGTGTGCCCACGTCCCACACACCATCCCAG
>JANXUN010000184.1 GCA_025356185.1 Gemmatimonadaceae bacterium | reverse complement strand
GTGAGCTCCGCCTGCACGGGTACGATCGCGACCGCGTTGCCATTTGCGCCAAGACCTCAAGCAAAAGATCGAAGGCCTCTTTCGGCACAATGGCGTCTTCATTACCAGCGCGAACACGAACAGTTCGCGCCGTTCCGTGGCCGGCGGGAGAAAGGGACCGCAGAGCAAGCTTCGCGGCCTCGGAGTCGCTGGTGGTAGGAATCGGCAGCGTGGAAGCAGTCATATTGCATAAAATTCTATTTATCGAAATAAACGCAACAATCGAATCGTTCGAATATCAATTCGCCGCGACAACGGTCAGAGACCTACGACTTTGGTCCTGTTTTGGCTTTTCTTCGGTAACTGCATTATTTTGATCTCATCTCTATCGCCAGGATCAATATGCCTCGCCAGACTAGCAAGACCGTCGCCTCCACTGCTGCCCGAGTTCTTTCGGACCCAGCCTCTACGACTCGTGAGCGATCGGCCGCGGCCAGCGCTCTTACGCAATACAAGACGCAGCTAGAAGCAACCAGCGCTCGCGCAGCGTCGAGGGCGTCTGAGGTGCTCCGTGACCTCTCGTCATCTGCGGCAGAAAAATCTGTGGCTGCTAGCACCCTATCTCAGCGAGCCGATCGCTAGTTCTCGTTCCGCACAGCGCTGACGCGGAAAAGGCCATCACGCAGGGAGATCTTGCCCGCGTTGCTTGCTTGTCACAACATGTCTGAAATACACTGTAGCATGACGTGAGCGGACATCGCACTCATCCATGATTGAATGATTACAAAATCCACAGTGTTCGTTTTGGGCGCGGGGGCCTCACGAGAATTCGGATATCCCAGTGGACTCGAATTGTGTGAGCTACTGGCGGCGCCAGATCTCAGCGGTGGGCGCACTGGACCGCTCGCAACTCTTGTTTCATGCAGGTATGCCGAGCGAGAAGTGCGCGCATTTGCCGAGGCATTGCGTTTGTCAGGCCGACTTTCCGTCGACGCATTCCTCGAACATCGCCCCGAGTTTCTCAAGATCGGCAAAGCGGCAATCGCCGCCGCTCTCATTCCAGCGGAGAATCGATTTTGGCTCTTTCGGCGCGTCGAAGGTCGGCAATCACTCTATGACTACATCTGGGCAAAGCTCAACGCGAAACCAAACGATTTTGATCGCAATCAAGTCGCATTTATAACATTCAATTATGACCGCTCACTAGAAGAGTATTTGACCGTGGCGATGCAAAACTCTTACGGTCTCACCGCGACTGAAGTCGCGAAGCTTTTGACGGCAGTCCCGATTTACCATGTACACGGAACACTCGGCGCACACCCTGCTTTCTCGCACGATCAAACCAGACCGTATGCGACGAGCATTGATCGCTGTGAGTTCTCTAAATTCTGTCACCCTTTTTCTCTAAATTCTGTCGCAGGCTGAGCCATAACGCGCCACGTTAGCGCCGTTCCCGGAGGACCGGACCCGTGTCATCGGGAGGCGCAGGAGGATGCTCAGCATGTTGGATCGACACGCCGTGCAGGCGTTGCTGCAGGCGGGGCACACGCCCCGACAGATTGCGCACCAGCTGGAGATTTCACGACGCACGGTGCAGCGGATCGCGCTCGAGCCCACCGTCGCGACGATCGATGATGCGGCGGCGCGCGCCGCGCGCGGCATCGGCCGTCCGGGTCTCGCGCGTGATGTGCGTGCGCAGGTGCGCACGTGGCTTGCGGCCGAGCCGACGGTGCCGCCGGGGGAAGTGCAGCGTCGACTGCATGAAGCGGGCACGCCGCTTGGGCTTTCGACGATCTATCGTTTGCTTGCGATCGTGCGCCCGACGATCCCGGTCGAGGTCATGGTCCGTTTCGAAGGCGTGGCCGGGGAATTTGCGCAATTTGATTTCGGCGTCGCCGACGTGCGACTCACCGCGGACACGACATCGGCGCGTGTGCGGCGCCGCATTCACTTTGCCGCGTATCGCTTGAAGTGGTCGCGCTTCGTGCATGTGGCGCTCGTGCCGAACGAACGCGTCGAAGCGCTGGTGCGCGCGCTGCTCGCGAGTTTTGCGGCGAGTGGCGGCGTGCCGCTGCGCGTCGTGTTTGATAATCCGACGACGGTGGTGCTCCGGCGCGACGCGGGGCGCCCGGTGTGGAATGCGACGCTCGCCCAAGCGATGCTCGACTACGGGTGTGGCATCGAGCTGTGCACGCCACGCGCGCCCGAACAGAAAGGGAGTGTCGAAAATCTGGTCGGCTTCGTGAAGCGGGCCTTCTTCGGCGCGCGGCACTTTCAGAATCTCGACCACGATCTGCCCGCGCAACTCGCGGACTGGCTCGTGTATGCGAACACCGTGCGCGCCTCGCGCGCGACGGGCGTGCCGCCCGCGGCACGACTCGCGACCGAACAGGCGCGCTTGCACGCCCTCGCGATCGCACCGAATGACTATGGGCTGCACGTACCCGTCACCGTCGGGCCGACGGCGATGGTCGCCTATCAGGGCGTGCGCTATGCGATGCCCGCGAAGGCCTGTGGTCTGCCGGCGACACTGCATCTCTATCCGACACGCGTGCGCATCGTGTGTGCGGGTGGGACGCACGAGGCGATGCATCCGCGCTTCCCGGTGCTCGGGACGGTGAGTTATCTGACGGGCCAGCGTGCGCAGCAACTCGCCGCCGTGTATGGCGAACGCAAGCGGCTCTACTTCATGCGCGAGCGCCTCGTCGAACTCGGGCCCATCGGCGAAGCGTACGTCACGGAGCTCGTGCATCAGCGGCCGCATACGTGGAAGGGCTGCATCGCGCGCTGCTTTGCCATGCTTGAGGAGATCGGGGATGCGCGCTTTCGGCTCGTGCTGCAACGTGCGCTCATGCAGCGCTTGATCGGCGCGGAGTATCTCGAACGCGTGCTCGCACACGTCCCCGCCGTCGTGGAGGTGGCGTCATGAGTCCGCGCCCCGGCCGCGTGAGCGCGACGAACGGCACCACGCCGTCACTGCCGCCGGCCGCGCCGCCCGATCTCGATGCGATGCTCAAGCGTTTGCATCTGCCGACCATCCGTCGCGTGTACGCCGAGCTCGCGGTGCGCGCCGAAGCGGAAGGGATGGGCTATCGCGCGTATCTCGACACGCTCATCGCCGAAGAAATGGCGCATCGCGCGGAGACGCGGCTGCGGCGGGCGGTGCGCGCCGCGCGGTTTCCCGCGCTCCGGACCATCGACGATTTCAATTTCACCTTTCAATCCGCGCTGCGTCGGCAAATGCTCGGCAGCTATCTCGGCGTCGAGTGCGTGACCGATGGCCGCAATGCGATTTTTAGCGGCCCCACCGGCACCGGCAAAACGCATCTCGTGATCGCGCTCGCGTATCGCGCGCTGCAACACGGCTACGCCGCGCGCTTCATCTCCGCCGATGTGCTGATCGGCGAACTCTCGCACGCCGCGCGACTGGGCACGCTCGATGCCGCGCTGCAACCGTATCTCGACCCGCACGTCTTGGTGCTCGATGAAATCGGCTATCTCGCGCATGCGGAGGACGCGGCCAACGTGCTCTATCGTGTCGTCAACGAACGCTATCTGCGCCAGCTCCCGATCCTGGTCACCACCAACAAACCGCTAGCGGCGTGGGGCCATGTACTGCATGATGGCGACTTGGCGGAAGCCATCATCGATCGCTTACTCGAACGCGGCGCGCATTTCGAAATGCGGGGCCGCTCCTATCGCACCCGTCACCTCAAGGAGATCGACAGCGTCGACCCCGCCGACGCGTAGGACCTGTCACCGCTCAACCTGCGACAGAATTAAGAGAAAAAGTGCGACAGCTTATAGGGAACTCACAAGAGGATTGATCTCTCCTAATATTCTCGGATTCGCATAACCTGCAACTCACCCTGACATCGGTCGCAGTTTCAGACCTCTGAGGGGACCAACGCTGCTGGACACCTAAGACTTTGCCGTCGTTTTCCGTTCATTGCCCACTAATTATGTACGAGCATCGCATTTACTTCATTGTTGGAGCACCGAAAAATGAACGAAGAAAAGTCTAGTGGCTGGCATTTTTGGGACACACTGGAACAGGGCGTTAACGAATTCTATCCCGCACTAATGACGCGCAAAGAGGTCCAAATCGTTATGAGAATATCAGATCGAACTCTAAGATCATGGATTCAGCGTGGGTTGATCAGTGAGTTTCGAGAAAAAAATGTTTCACCGCTCCCCTAGCCCCCCTCAGGCCTGCCGACCAGTAGAGTCGAGAAAATATTTGATGAAGCCAAAACAACTGAGGCCCATAATTCCAGAACCAGAAGTGAATTTAGAGTGTGTTAGCGATTGAAAGGCAGTCGGAATGAAGAAAATCACTTTTCAACACTTTTTCGCACCTGAAGGAGGCTAGGAGGCATTGCACGTAAGCCACGACTACCTACACCAGAACGTTGTTCAATTGATCTCACCGATTTGGCTGA
>JANXUN010000169.1 GCA_025356185.1 Gemmatimonadaceae bacterium | reverse complement strand
GACCAGCGCATCACGGTCGAGCGAATAGGGATGCGCATCGTTCAGCTGCACCAATTCCTCGATAACTTTCCTGATGGCGATGTTGGCTTGGCTGGCGACTGGCGTAACCAAGTAGCGCAACTTGGGCGTCGCACTCGTGATCGCATCGTACACGGCGGCAGCGACAGAATCCGGCGGCGGATTGTTGTCAAAGGCGCGCATCGAGTTGATCGTGTTGCGCATTTGCGATTCGAAACGCGAGCCTTTTACGATGCTGGTGTCGATGCGCGCAATGAAGTTGCGTCCGATTTCCGTGCCGTAGTTGCCGGGTTCAATGAGCGCGACCTTCACACCAAAGCGCGCGAGTTCAGCGCTGAGCCCATCGCCGTACGCTTCGACGGCATGTTTGCTCATGCTATACGCGCCTAGCATCGGGCTCGCGACGATGCCGTTCAGCGAACTGATGTTGACGACGCGTCCCTTCGATTCGAGCAGCAACGGTGCAAACGCCTTGGTGATGCGAAACGGGCCGTACAAATTGACGCCCAAGATGTAATCGAGCTCTTTGTCCTCGAGTTCGATGAGCGGAGCAACCACGACAACACCCGCATTATTCACCACGGCGTACAGTCCACGCTTTGCCGCCGTGATCGTGGCCACGGCAGCGGTGATGTCCGTCGCACTCGTGACGTCGAGTCGGACGGACTGGACGTTGGGGATCTTGTTGAGCGCATCGAGGTCGGCGGGCGAGCGCGCACCCGCGTAAACGAAGTAGCCGTGTGAGGCCAAGTACTCGGTCGTTTTGCGTCCGATCCCAGAGCTGGCACCCGTCACCAAAACGGCACGCGGCGCCTGTGACGCCAAGGGCACACTCGGCGATTGCGCAACGACCGGTGTCGAGATCGTGGCGGCGATGGCGAGCGCGAGTGACCACGCGCGAAGCGGTTGAGTTAGTGGCATGGCGGGACGCGAAGCGTTAGGGTTTGGTGCATGGGTCAATGGTAGCCCGCACACCTTGGTCACACGAACGGAGCGTTGTCGATGAAGCAGCGGACCGACGTGCGGCCAGCGGAAGATATTGTGTCGCTGCGCGCGATGTTGCGGGAGCGCGCGCTGACAATTCCGCGCGGGTGGCTCGTTGTGCAGAGTGCCGCCGGCGGCGTGCAGATGTTGTTCGCGGCGCTTCGACGGCCACACGGGTGGGTGTCGTTTGTCCTTGGCGGCGCGTGCTTGGTGCTGCTGGCCCTGTGGAGTCTTGCGGAGCAGCGCCTGGCGGACGAGACACCGGATGCATCGCACGGTTCGCGAATGGCGTGGCGCGTGGTCGGGCGAGCGTCGGCGGTGCTTGGCGTCACGACGTTGTTTGTGTTTTTGAGCGCGGTGATGTCAGGGATGATCGGGACGTGGATTAGCTGATGAGTGGCTGAGCGCTCGGCACTGGTGGAGACGTCGCGTTTACGGATCGTTTGCATCGCGACTCCGAGTGGAAAAATGAAATCCCCCTTTTGACCAAGTGCGCGAGTTCACCGCGATTGTGATACTCAGTGCGAATCGCATGAGCGCTTTACGTCGCCCGTATCGGCGCGTCGGCTTTGCGCCGGACTGCACGAACATCCCACCTAGCGAAGGGTTTTATGGCCGACTCCAAAACGCTCCATGACGTGTTCGTCGACGAGATGAAGGATTCGTACGATCACGAAAAACAGCTGGTGAAGGCGCTGCGAAAAATGGCGAGCGCCGCGTCGCATCCTGATCTCAAGGAGGCGTTCACCAGCCACTTAGCCGAGACGCAGGAACAGGTGACGATGCTCGAGGAAGTTTTTGCAATGCTCGATTTGAAGCCACGCGGCAAGCACTGTGCTGGCATAGCCGGCATTATCGAGGAAGGCAATGAAGCCATCGAGGAGATGGACAAATCGCCGTTGCTCGATGCCGCATTGATCGGCGGCGGCAAACGCGCCGAACATTACGAAATTGCCTCGTACACCGCGTCAATCGCGATGGCCACCGAGCTGGGCTTGACGGACGTCGCTGAGAAGCTCCAAGCCATCTTGGATCAAGAAGTGGTATGTGACGGGAAGCTCGACGAGCTCGCGGCGAAATTGCTGCCACTCGCGAACGCCGCTAATGACGATGCAGACGACGACGATTCGTTCAACAGTGCGTCGTCGCGTGGTAAGCCAGCTGCCAGAAAGCGCGCCACGTCAACGCGCTGACTTTGATTACCCCGCGTCAGC
>JANXUN010000154.1 GCA_025356185.1 Gemmatimonadaceae bacterium | reverse complement strand
ACCGGTGTATGTGAAGGACAACATCGCGACGACGACAATGCCAACCACGTGTGGCTCGCGCGTATTGGACGGATATACAAGTCCGTTTGAAGCCACCGTTATTACCCGCCTACGTGCAGCCGGCGCGGCGATCGTTGGCACCACCAACATGGACGAGTTCGCGATGGGCTCGTCCACCGAAAGCAGCGCGTACGGACCCACAAAAAATCCGATCGATGTCACGCGCGTGCCTGGCGGTTCATCAGGCGGATCGGCCGTCGCGGTCGCCTGTGGATTAGCGCCGATCGCGCTTGGCTCAGAGACCGGAGGTTCGGTTCGTCAACCTGCGGCATTTTGCGGCGTCGTTGGTGTCAAGCCCACCTATGGTCGCGTGAGTCGATTTGGACTCGTGGCATACGCATCATCGCTCGAACAGGTCGGCGTATTTGGTAAAACTGTCGATGACGCAGCAATCGCACTGCACGTCATTGCCGGCTGTGATGCACGCGACGCGACGTCACGCGACATGCCCGTCGGCGCGTTGGTCACGGCGCGTACGGGATCGCTGCTCGGCGTGGTGATCGGCAAGCCGCACGAATACTTTCCAGCGTCTCTCGATCCGCGTGTGCGAAGCCGATGCGAGGCAGCGCTCGACAAATTGCGCGCACTCGGTGCCGAAATTCGCGATGTGAGTTTGCCGCATACGGCACTCGCCATCCCAGTGTACTACATCGTCGCACCCGCAGAAGCGTCCAGCAACCTCGCGCGCTTCGACGGCGTTCGGTACGGAAAGCGAGGCGACGGTGCCGGGCTGGTGGCGATGTATGAATCCACACGCTCGCGCGGATTTGGCCCAGAAGTCACGCGTCGCGTTTTGTTGGGCACGTATGTACTCAGCGCAGGCTACTACGACGCGTATTATCGTCGTGCGCAGGATGTGCGTGCGCTCATTACGCGCGATTTCACAAACGTGTTTGCATCGGGCGTGCACGTCTTGTTCACGCCAACGACGCCGTCGCCCGCGTTCACGCTTGGCGCCGTGAACGATCCGTACGAGATGTACTTGAGCGACATTTTCACCGTCACAGCAAATCTGGCGGGCATTCCGGCAATGTCGCAGCCAATCGGTCGCATCGATGGGATGCCTATTGGCGGGCAACTCCTGGCATCGCACTTTGACGAGCGCACGATGTTCCGCGTGGCGCGCGAATTGGAAACCGCGCTCGGCGCAGAGGCGCACCAGTGACCGACTACGAACTGGTGATCGGCCTTGAGGTGCACTGTCAGCTCTCGACGCACAGCAAAATCTTTTGCGGCTGCAGCACGTCGTTCGGCGACACACCCAATCGCAACACCTGTCCCGTGTGTCTTGGCTTGCCGGGAGCATTGCCGGTCATGAACGCGCACGCCGTTCAACTCGCCACGCAGGCGTCGCTGGCGCTGGGGTGCACAATTCACCACGAATCGGAGTTCGCGCGCAAAAACTATTTCTATCCTGATTTACCCAAAGGGTATCAGATCTCGCAGTTCGACAAACCACTCGCAGAATGTGGCGCGATCGTGGTGGGCCCTGATACGCATGGTGATGCGCGCCGCATCACGATCACGCGGGTGCACATGGAGGAAGACGCGGGCAAATCCGTGCATGATCGCTTTGCCGGCGTGACGGCGATCGATCTGAATCGCGCAGGCACGCCATTAATCGAGATCGTGTCGGAGCCCGAAATTCAGTCGGCGCACGACGCGGGCGCGTATTTGCGGCAGTTGAAACAAATCTTGGAATACACCGGCGTATCCGACGCCAACATGGAAGAAGGTTCGCTGCGTGTCGACGTCAATATCTCGGTGCGCCCACGCGGCCAAACCGCTCTCGGCACGAAGACGGAAATCAAGAATCTCAACACGTTTTCAGGTGCTGAACGCGCGATCGAGATCGAGTATGCGCGGCAGTGCAGCGTGTTGCGCGCAGGTGGTACCATCGAACAGCAAACAATGCTGTGGGACGGACAGCGCAACGAAATTCGACCAGCGCGCAGCAAAGAGGGCAGTCACGACTATCGCTATTTCCCAGATCCCGACCTGCCACCGCTGGTGTTGAGCGAAGAATTCATTCGTGCGCAATATGCGGTGTTGCCGGAGCTGCCGCGCGTGCGGCGCGACCGCTTTGTCTCCGCGTACGGCCTTCAGCTCGCCGACGCCGATCAGCTCACCGCGCACCGCGCGCTGGCCAACTACTTCGAACGCGTCACGAACGAATGTGACGACGCGAAGCGGGCGTCCAACTGGGTACTGGGGGTCGTTCTGGCTGCCATCAACGCTGGCAGTGGTGCGATCACGCAACCGCCCGTCTCGGCATCCCGGGTGGCATCGCTCATTCGCATGGAGGCGCAGGGAACGGTCTCCAATAGCGCGGCGCGCCAACTATTCACCATGCTGATCGAAGGCGACGCCGACCCGAACGAACTCGCGCAGCGCACGGGTCTCCTCAAAATCAGTGATGAGGGTGCGCTTGAGGCGTGGGTGAATGACGTGCTGGCGGAAATGCCCGCAGAAGCGAAACGCTTTTTGGCGGGCGAGGTCAAGCTACAGGGCGTGATCGTGGGTCGTGTGATGAAAAAATCGAACGGTGCAGCAGATCCCAAAAAAGTGAATCAGATTCTCGCGGGGCGATTGGGCTGAAACAGGAGTGCGTCCACACCGAGTGAATGACGGAGCGACGTCGTCGGCATTCCAAACATTCGATCGGCTTCAAGCGCGGCGCGCACGTCGCCGCCCTGCCGGCGCGCGAGTCGCCGCACGCGCTTGGCGTCACGCAAGGGCGCGTCGCCACTCGGATCAAACTCGAATGCATCGCTCTGTTCCCAACGATGCAGCATGTCGACGATGTAGTCGAATGAGCGCGCCAGATATCGCGCCACGTCGGCATCCGACAAATCCCACCGACTCTTGTCGGAGATGAGTTGAAAAATGCGTTGCCACGAATCGGTGTCGGTCACGTACACCATGCCTCGAAAAATGCGACGATTCGTCGCCGTCCCGAAAATCGTGGGGCTCAAGATGCGATCGAGATGCGCGTCCGACTCACCATGATTCTTCAGCAGTAACTCTCGCGCACGTCGAGGCCACAAATCGCCAAGGTGCGTGTCTATGCGTGACTCCCAGTAACTGTGCCCAAGCGCTGTGGTGCTGGATGTCACCGCCAGTTGACGCGGTACAAAAAAATTGTGCGCAACCACGTCGGCCGCTAAATGCGCCAAGTAGCCAAGCGCGAACGCTTGTAACGCGGGCTCGCGCGCTTCGGTGTGAATCTCCATGCCGATATGCCACGAATGGCAGTGACGGCCGACGTCAGCATATTTCTTAGCGATGCTGGTGTCCGCAGCAATCGAGCCGTACAAAAAATCAGACGGAAACGCTGCCAACAGCGCAGCAAACTGCGAGGGAATGAGCGGCAGATTGTGTAAGAGCGCCTCGCCCAAAAACACATGCGTTCCGGGCGTCCACGCGTACAGCGTCTTCGGTGCCAGCAACAGCGCGATGATCGCAACGGCCAGCATCGCGCAGAGCTTACTCGCGCGAATTGGTCGAACCTTCTCGGCGTCGTGTGCGTTCGCCGGTCAGTGTTTGCGCCCCAGTGCGCACGCCTCGAATCATCGCCGCCGCAGAAATTGCCGACGCCTCGAATTCGCCCTGGATCACGTCGAGTACCGCGTTGACGTCATCGACGCGTTTGGCAGTCGTGTCCGCTGCATCCAACAACTGATCGCTAATCGCAGTTGCCGCGCTCGTCACGCGTTTCACATCGGATCGAAGGGTCGCAACCACATCACGCGCATCACTCACCACGGCCGTCGCTTTGCTGATCAGCGGCTTCGTGTCCGCGGCAAATTGTTCGATCAACACGTTGACCCGTTTCACTCCCTCGCGCACCGCCAGTAGCAATACCACTAACGTTACGAGCGAGCCAATCCCTAGGAGCAATAGCACCAGCTGAAGGATGCCGCTACTCAAGTCAAGCACCCCGCGCACTGGGATCACGCGCGCAATCAGCGTATCCGTTCGAGCCGCCTGCAAAAGTGCGCTGGACGCGATTAACCCGTAGATCATGGTCGTGATCTAAGGCAGACCCACTAGGCGGTCAAGCAATCACCCTGAATCGCCGCTATTCTTCGCGAGGATTCTTGACGACGCGCGGCGTCCTGCCACGCGCATCACCTTTGCACTCTCGTCTCCGCGCATGGCAGCGATCCAATACATCGTCGAGGGAGGGCATCGCCTCTCCGGCACCCTGCGTCCCGCCGGCAACAAGAATGCCGCGCTGCCGATCGTCGCTGCCGCGTTGCTCTGCGAGCATCCCGTGCAGTTGCACAACGTGCCGCGCATTCGGGATATCGAAACCCTGGTCGATCTGATTCGGACCACCGGCGCTGAGTGCGACTGGATTGCTCCCAATGCCCTGCGCATTCATGCACGAATCCTGCATGCTGCCGACTTGGATCCGGTGATGTGTGCGCGAATTCGCGCGTCCATCCTGCTCGCCGCACCACTGCTTGCGCGCTGCGGTGAGGTAACGCTTTCACCGCCCGGTGGTGACGTGATCGGGCGTCGACGACTCGATACACATTTTCATGTGCTCCAGGCCCTTGGTGCTGAGTATGAGGTGGGGGAGCGGTTTCGCTTTACCACCGACGGGCTGCGAGGCGCGGACGTTTTTCTTGATGAGCCCAGCGTCACTGCCACGGAAAACGCGCTTGTCGCGGCCGTCGCGGCAACGGGGCAGACCACGTTGCGCAACGCGGCGAGTGAACCGCACGTCCAAGATCTCGCGAACTTTCTCGTCGCGATGGGCGCGCGAATTTCTGGTATCGGTTCCAACGTGTACACGATTGACGGCGGGCGACCACTGAGCGGTACGGAGTTTACGATCGGCCCGGATCACATCGAGGTGGGCTCGTTCATCGGGCTCGCAGCGGTGACCAAGTCCGATTTGCGCATTGTCGGCGCCGGTGTCGAGCATCTCCGCAGCACGCTGATGGGATTCGAGCGTTTGGGAATTCGCTGCGAGGTCGTTGGCGACGATCTCCTCGTGTCCGGTGAACAGTCGCGCACGATTCAGAGCGATCTCGGCGGTCACGTACCAAAGCTTGAAGATCAACCGTGGCCCGCGTTTCCTGCCGATCTCATGTCCATCGCTATCGTTACTGCCACGCAATGCAACGGCATGATCCTCATGCACGAAAAGATGTTCGAGTCGCGCATGTTTTTTGTCGACAAGCTTGTGGCGATGGGCGCGCGCATTGTGCTGTGTGATCCGCATCGCGCCATTGTCTCGGGCCCCACGCGTCTGCGTGGCAGCACTGTCGAGTCTCCCGATATCCGCGCCGGTATGGCGATGCTGCTTGCCGCGCTGTGCGCAGATGGATCGAGCGTCATCAACAACGCCCAACAAATCGAGCGCGGTTACGAACGAGTCGAACTACGACTCGGCGCGTTAGGCGCGCGCATTGAGCGCAGAGAGCTCTCGTCGCGATGAGCGCGAACGACCCTGCGACGAGCGTGTGCGGAAGCGTCGACGACACGGCACGCAACTTCCAGAGTGATCCGCTAGCATCGGCTCACCCTGTACCGGAAATGATCGGAAACATCTTTGCCTGTACCACGAGCCGCAGTGCCGGGTCGTTCGGTTGGATGTCAGCACAGCCAGTCGTCGACGTCATGACGCGGTGGATTGGATTGGCCAATGCGTTGCATGCGCGCGGCGTTCAGCGCATTGCGACTGCGACGCAGGTCCACGGTGCGGAGATTGTGCGTCACGGCGGAGGATGGGTGGGAACGCTGCGACTACACGGATTTGACGGTCATATCACGTCGATCCCAGGAACGGCGCTCACGGTCACCGTCGCCGACTGTACTCCGGTTTTTCTCAGTCATCCGCGTGGCGTCATCGCGGCGCTGCATGCGGGTTGGCGAGGCGCAGCATCCGGCATTCTCGACGCCGGACTCGATGCGATGGCATCGCTGGATTGTCCACCTAGCGAGTGTCACGTGCATCTGGGTCCGTCAATCTGCGGAAACTGCTACGAGGTGGGACCCGAGGTGGTCGAAGCACTCACGGGCACCCGCCCGTCGCGACATCAGTACATCGACGTGCGCGCCGTTCTCGCCCGGCAGGCAGACCGCCGAGGCGTTCAAAACCTTTCCGTGAGCGCCCTGTGTACGCGCTGTCACGGAGATCAACTCTATTCGCATCGCGCCGGCGATGAAGGACGCCAATTGGGTATCATTGCGCTCCTCGTGTGACGCGCGAAAATCGGCGATTCTCCGCGTCAGAGTTCGTCTGATCGCAAGCTCTCAACTCGTTGCGTCATCTTGACCTTGGTGGCGATGGGCCGTAAGTTCATCGTTCTACGACGGAACATCGCGTGAAGGTACGTGACTTCGCCCGACAGCACGTGGGCGTTTGAAGTGTGGGGAAGGTCCCCACACTTTTTTGTTCTTGGGTGGTTTTTTAGCAGGTGAGGTCGGCATATGGGCGAGAGCGTCGAACCCATTGTCGTCCATGAGCTTGACGCGTTGGGTTTCGATCTTGTTGAGCTCCGACGCGGCGGTTCACGATCGCGACCGGTGCTCGAGATCCGGATCGATCGACGAGACGGCAGTAAGGTCACGATTGAAGACTGCGCCCGCGCCTCTCGCGCCCTTGAGGCACGATTGGAAGCGGGCGCGTTCGTGAGTGAGCAGTACGTTCTGGAAGTGTCGTCACCGGGAGCGGATCGGCCGATACGATCCGCGGCCGACTGGCGCCGGTTTGTCGGGCGTCAGGCGACCGTAACGTGTAGCGCAGTAGCGGGTGGCAAACAGGAAGTCGAGATCCT
>JANXUN010000124.1 GCA_025356185.1 Gemmatimonadaceae bacterium | reverse complement strand
TCCGCGCTTGCATTGCGCGAATCAGCAGTTGCTCACCGAGCGACGCGTTACGTGCCAAGGCGATCGCTTTGTCGAGATGTTCCCGCACCTGTTTGGCGGTAGGCGCCGTCGATGCGAGTCCGTACTCCGCCAATGCGAATGTGGAATCGAGCGCGACCGCCTGCGCGAACTGCGCGAAGGCCTCGTGCGGCTGCAAATTTTCGCTAGACACTCGGCCGCTCGCGAACAGCTGCACGGCTTGGCCGGACCGTGACGTGATCGGAATTTTTCCGCTGTCAGACTGTGTGACATTCCGACAACTCGTTAAGGCCGCACTACAAAGACAGGCACGCACAAACGAACGCATGGAGGCTCCACCCAAGGGGAAGCCTCCATGCTAGCGCTGCCTCTGCGCGAGCGCGCGCCGTTTTCGGACGCGCAATTCGCGGCGCAGCGTTGCTACTTCTTGACGACCGTCAGCTTGTTGATGATCGCGTAGCCTAGCGCTTTGTCGGTCGCCACTTGCGCGGCGAGCGTGCGCTGCGCGTCAGTCGTCACCGTGCCGTTGAGCGTTACGGTTTTCTTGCCCGCGTCCGTGTCAACGTTGATGCCACTCGCATCAACACGCGTGTCGGCCATCAAGGAGGCTTTGACATCAACGGTTTGCGCGGCGGCGCCCATCGCGTCGCCTGTTTTCGCCGCGGCTTCCGCTGTCTTCTCCGCGGCGATGTCCGCGTCCTTCTTGGCGCCATCCGCCGTGTTTCCACATGCAACAGCGAACGACAACGTTGTTGCGGCGGACAGCGCGAACATGCGATTCAACATGCGATTCATAGTCGTATCCTCTTCGTCCAATGTGACGTAAAGCTCCGTCGAGATTTCGACGCAGCCTGATGATGCGTACACGAGTCAGCGCGGGGCGATACGCGAAATGTGTGACGCAAGTCGCATGCGAAAAATGGCGTGCGTTTCTGATTTACGGACGTGCTCGCAGGTGTCATATCGAATATCCCGTTGCGAGATATCCACCAAGGCTCACAAGGCGGAACTGCGGTCTCTGAGCGAGCGAGGCATCTTTTCTCCGAACGAGTTTACGGAATTCGCAACACGCCCACCGATCCTTCAATCACGATCTGGGTACCGAACGGTGCCGAATAGTTTTGCAAATTGGTCAGGATGCGCTGCGCTGTTTGCGCATCGGCAAGATGTGGAATACCGCGACGTGTCACGTCGTTTGTGTTGCCGACATCGAGCGGATAAAGCCGTACTGTTTTTACCGCGCCGTTTTCAAAATCGGTGACGGCGACAATTCCGTCGTACCAACTCGCGGGATTTCCTCCGGCACGAACTGCACGCGGTGACACGCCCGGTGTTGGCGGCGGCGGTGCTGGTGCGTGTCCGGTCGAATCAGGAAACACGCGAAACGCAGACTCCTGGAGCATCTTCACGTCGGCCGAGATAAAGAATACGCCCATGCCGTACAGAATAGGCTTGCCCTTATAGATCTCAATGCCTCGCAACGAGTGCGGCCCACCGCCAAGAATGACATCGGCACCCGCGTCAACACAGTCGTGAAACAGCTTGATCAAAAAGTCCGGCGGCGACGGCGTGTCGTCATCCATTCCCGTCGTGCTCTCATGCGCGTGAATGGTAAATACGGTGAGATCTGACGCGGCCTTCGCATCGCGCACGGACTTGAGAATCGCCGCGTGATCGAACAAATCCATCTCGTAACTCAGACCGCTCCTACCTGACTGTCGATAGACCTGTTCGCCAAACGTGACTTCGGTCGCCGTCGGTGCAGGCGCTGGCTCGCGCGGCGTTGCACGCGCAATCGCGAGTGCGCGAATCGCCGCAAGCTGCTCTCGACTCACCAAATTGATCTTCTTGAGCCGCAATGGGCTGATGCCGGGACGCGCAGGAACATCAGCGAACGCATCGTTCGCATTGGCGTTCGGTTTGAACGTTGATGCGGCCGAAACAAGCGACACGCGACCCTTGGGAGTGAGCAAAATTCCTGCTGCGCGCGCTTCCTGCAGCGTGCGTCCTCCACCGGAATGCACGATGCCCGCGTCGTCAAGCAAGCGACGCGTTGCGAGCAGCCCCTCGGGCCCCCAATCGGTCGAGTGATTATTTGCCACCGACACCATGTCGATGCCCATCGCCTTCATGTCCTTCGCATTGCCCGCCTCGCCCCACAACAGGCCATTGCCGTAGCCTTGCCCCGTGAAAGTGTTGAGATCGAAAAACACGCCTTCCTGATTCCCAATGGTCACGTCGCCTTTCTTGATAAGCTGCACCACGTTCTGAAACGCAGTGTCGGCGCGATCGGCCATCGGGTGCGAGTACAGAAGGTCGCCAAGCGTCACGAGACTGAATGCGCCTTTCACCGACGCGGGCTTCGGTGGCTCCTTCAAGAAATCCTGCGGCTCGTTGGATGGACGCCGCGGCTGTTGCAATTGCGGTGACGATTGTGGCGCCGATGGCTGCGTTTGCGCGGCGATGGGCGCCGGCGTGCACGCGCTCGCTGGCGCATTTGGAACGCGTTCCCATTGATACGCGTCAACGGCACTGCCGCGCGGCAAATACGTGAGCGGGAACGTCCTGCCGTCGCGTGTGACTTGCACAACAATCGTGCGATTCACATCGCCCTGCACCGCATCCAACGCGACCGCATACGTGATCTTATCGCCGTTGCGCAGCCCCGCCTGCTCTGCTTCCGATCCCGCCTTTAAGCCTTGAATAATCTTTTCTGCGCCAAGTATTGATGTGTTGTCGAACCCCAAATCGAATTGTCGAATCTGTTTGATGGTGCGGCGAAAGCACGGACCAAAATCACCCGACTCTGGCAACATCAAACCACCCGACATCATCAAACGGTGCACCGCCGGACCATCTTCACCAACCTCGGCTCGCAACACATCAAGCCACATCGCTTGCGTGAGCGGTTTTTCATCTCGCGCCCGCGCAATCATTGTTTGAATCACATCATCGAGTGACCGCTTTCCATTCGTCGCCGTGCGAATCTTTCCGTTGAGCACCGCGAAATACATCGCCCCACGATCGTACGGTAACACACGAATGCGCGTGTCGTCCCAAAAATGCGGCGCGACCGAATCCTCTGGCGTGCTTTTCAACGCGTTGGTGTAATACCGACTCGCAGTTTTGTTGAGGTCGGCAAGATATTCGTCGGCGGTAATCAACCCCGCGCGCCACGGCAGCAGCGCTTGATAAAACACCGCGTTGCCTTCGCTGTACCATTGTCCAATACCATTCGCCGTCCACGTGTGCGTCATCTCGTGACCGAGAATGGACTTCAGTCCTTCTCCCGTTACACCGGTTCCATATGTGACGATGAACGAATGCGTCAACGCAGCGCCCCCGCCCGCATTCATCGGGTTGTAACGCAAGAACACGCGGTAGGGTGGCTCGTTATCGTCCTTGAAGTGACGACTCATCGCCGCGTGCAACTTGGCCGTCCACTGCATCGACGGCCGCGGATCAAACGCAGGCTCGCCAACCCACACCGCCGAGAACGCCCCCGACGGCACGCGCGGCTCGCGTTTGAGATGACCGGCCATGTATACGCCGCTACCCAGCCGACTCACCGGACCGGCGGGCAATACGACATCGCCGTCGCCGTAGCTCGACACCGCTTCGGCGCCAATGCCCATCGCGCTCAGGTCCCATTTGATTGCGATGCGATACGCGCCGCTAACCGTTGGCGACATCAACATCGCTTGGCCAGTCGCTGATACGCCGTCGCCGTCAATGCGCACGCCAACGGGTGGGCCACCAGCAATCGCCGGAATATTCTCGGCGAGCAATCGATAGCTCACCGTGACGTCGCCCTGTACTGCGCGCGTCGCGACCCACTTTCCTGGAGGCGTGTTGCGATCACCACTTCCGGTGATGGGCACTGCTCCATTCGCATCATGCACCGACAACATGCTCAACGTTTGCGCGCGTGCGAGCCCAGGTACAAACATTCCCATCGAAAGCAACGGTGCCCCGGCGGCAACGTGCATTGCGGGGATCGTCATGAGCACATCGAGATTACCTGTGCCCACGGCCTCGCTCATGACGCCGGGTTTGATCAGCACGGTAAGCAAGGGCGCGTCTTGCGCGCTAGCCGGTCGCGCGCAGAGACCGACGATGCACGCGATCATCGCAGCGGGTCGCGCTGCGGTGCTGGTCATGTTACGTCGAGGCGTAGTCATGACGAGCAATGTGCCACAGGAACGGACGGACGGCTATCGCGTCTCGGTCGTGCGCGCGCTTCGACGTTTTTCGCCAGCGTCTTCAGTCGTGCCCGATTTTCCTTTGTGTGTGCCACCCATTACGACACACGCTGCACCATTCTGCACGTGATTCGACGATTTCGGTGTCAGACGATGCGCCGTCTATGAGCAGTAGAATGGCAGTGAGTCGGTGGCGATCACGCCCGATGACACGTTCACCGTCGTATCGCGCCATACATAACTAAACGCGCCAAATGAACGCGCGCCAAGCACATGCGGGCCCACGCCAACGGAGAACATGCGCGACTCTGTGTGACTGGGCGACAAATGCACGCGAAACGTATCGCTCGCGACGAGCGCGCCGTCCACGAAAAACGATACGGGAATCGTCGAACTGCAGAGCGGCGCATCCAGCACGAAATGCACGTGCGCGCTGTGCGATTCGGAATCGGTGATCGTGCACGCCGCACATACCGCGACGACCGCCCCGCCCAACACGACGCTGAAATGTCTCATGTGCAGGCATACCCCGCAGACTCAATTCTGTCGCGCGCCCAGGGACGGGGTGTGTGATCCTGCCAAATCGTGCGAGCCCCGCTTGTGCGCTCTCCGACCGCAGTTGCTCGGTGACCTGACGAAAAGGATCCAGCCAGCGGGTTAATTTGCGTCGTGACGTTTTGAATCTTCCGAAAGCTGGTGTGCGTGGCGCGCTGGCGGTTCCTCTTTTCTGAGCCAGACCATGAAACGGCACGTCGTACTGCTTGTCGCCATCGCGTCCGTGTTCGTCGCCGCGTGCGACCGCGCGCCACAGCCCGATTCGCGATTGCTTTCTATCTGGATGCATACGCTGTACGGGGCGGTGCGCGTTGAACGCGTGTCACCGCCCGTCGGTTCACGATTTGTTGCGTATGGCGCGACCGCGCTCTACTCGGGGCTCGCGGTCGTCGATCCGACACTCAAGCCATTGCACGGCGTTCTGAACGAATTCCCTGAGTTGCCGGCGCCGAACCCGGGGCAGGCGTACGACGGCACACTCGTTGCCGTCGCGGCGGAACGCACGGTACTCGATTCACTCCTTCGCGAGGGGCTCGCGACAACACGGGCCTCGATGAATCAACTCGCCGATTCGCTCGAACACGCACAGGCAACTGGCGGTGACACACGCGAGCGCTCGCAAAAGCTCGGTCGCGAAATCGGGCTGCGAATCGTCAAGTGGGCGCATGGCGACGGCTTTGACAGCACGCGTGGTCGCAAATACGTCGCGCCAGTTGGTGCGGGATTGTGGATTAATGATTCACCCGGCTACACGTACTCCGCACAAAACATTTCCGGTGCAAGCACCGCGATCGATCTCACCAATCCTTCAAATCTGCTGCGTCCGTCAAACGGGAGTGATCGCGAACTCATTCTCAACCGACCAAAGAAGATGGGCTCGGGCACATTGCCGCCCGTGAACATGTCGGGCGCCACGGAGCCCTATTGGGGACAGCTGCGACCGTTCGTGCTGAAGACGTGGAACGAATGCGCGGCCGAGGAGGCACCAAAGTTTGGCATGACCGCCGACGCACAACTCTACAAAGAAGCGCGCGAAGTCTATGACATTCACGAAAAGCTGACGCCCGATCAACGAACGACCGCGTTGTATTGGGCCGATAATCCCGGCGAGTCAGGAACGCCGTCTGGTCATTGGACATCGATCGCCAGTCAGCTGGTGAGTGAACGTAACCTTTCTGCTGCGGATGCGGCGCGTGCAACAACGCTCACCGCCGTCGCGGTTGCCGACGCGTTCATCGCAGTGTGGGGCTACAAGTTCAAGATCAACCTCATTCGTCCACGCACGTACATTCGTGCGGTAATGGATTCCACGTGGGAGCCGCTCATCTCAACGCCGCCATTCCCCGAGTATATGTCGGGGCACTCTGCCATTTCCGCCTCGGCCGCGGCGGCGCTCACGGCGCTTCTGGGCGCGACTCCATTTAGCGACAGCACGAGCATCGCAATCGGACACGACCCGCGTCAGTTCACATCGTTTCGCGCCGCCGCCGACGAAGC
>JANXUN010000097.1 GCA_025356185.1 Gemmatimonadaceae bacterium | reverse complement strand
GTTGGGATTTGCAGATGGATCCGATCGATCCGCTCGATCTCATACCGCTCGGTGACGATGACGCGCAAGGCGCCGTGCCCGGACGCACATATCGTTTGTCGAATTCGCCGTGGGCGCCAGCCGGCAATTACACGGTGCGTTTGACGGTTGATGGCGCGAAGTACACGCAACCGATCACGGTGAAGCTCGATCCGCGCGTGAAGATCTCAGCAGCGGCGCTTGCACAGCACGACGCACTATCGATGGAGATGTACAACGGCGCGATGGACGCGCACAAAGCGTTTGGGCAAGTGCGTGCTATCGTCGCGCAGCTCGACAAGTTGAGTGGCGCCGACGTAGATGAACTCAAGGCCAAGTTGGAACCGTTGGCGCCATCGTCGCAGCAAGGGCGCGCTGCGCGTGGTCGTCGTGGCGGCCGCGGGGGTGGTGCGGGCGCACCTGCAACACCAAGTCTTGAGCAGGTCAGCAACACGCTGCTTGCGGCGTCAATGAGTTTGCAGAGTGCCGAGATCGCGCCGAGCGCAGTTCAGATTGCGACCGTGGCTGCAGCACGGAAGCAAGCGGCGAGCGTGGTGCCGACGTGGAATACGCTGCGTGCGAGCGGGATTGCAGCGTTCAACGCCAAGCGGAAGGCGGCAGGGCAGGCGACGGTGAGTATGCCGGAGTAGTGAATGTGAACGCGGCACGATTGCATGAGGCAGTCGTGCCGCGAGTTGTGTCGCACTGTGATCTTGTGTGCGAGGTGTAGGTGCTACTTCACACCCGCTTTGCGCAACATGGCTTGCACGCGCGGGTCTTTGCGTAGCGGCGCGAACAAAGAATCAGTGGCCAACCATATCACCTGTGCGCCGTTCGATTCGACGGAGCGAGTCCACCATTCGATCGATTTCTCGCGGTCGCCCAGGCGAAAGAATGTGATTGCGATGTCGTCCTCGCGCACGTATTCGTGCGCTGACTTGGCGATCGCCATGACAAGGAGACTGCGAGCAGCCACTGAGTCTCCCACGCGCGCCATGATGGTCGCCAAGCGCGCATTGGCGCCGCCTGACGCTTTCGCTACAGCGTCCGCGCCGGAAACGTATTCGTTGTGCATTACTGCGCGAGCACCGGCCGTGTCTCCCACGGTCAAGAGACGCCACGCATCGCATTTCGTCGCAGGCGAACCGGACAACCGAGAGAGCGTGGCGCAGCGCGCGCGGCGAATCGCATCTGGCAACTTGCGTGCGGCTCCCAGCGAGCTCGCGATGCTCAACAGCTGGATCGACCCTGGATTCAGGCGCAAACCGCGTTCGCTGATTGCCAATGCGGAGTCAGCCTGCGCGGGATCGTCTTCGAGCGCCTGAGGGAGCCACTGAGCTGCGGTCAAATTCGCTGAATCCAGCGACAGCGCTATGCGGAACTCTCGGCGCGCGCCCTCCATGTCGTAATCATAAAAGAGACGTTGTGTTGCAAGCTGCGCATGCGCCTCGGCCGACGACGGATCGAGTTGCAACGCACGCTGCACGGCGCGGCGAATCGTCGGCACGGCCTCACGCGGTGAGACAAAGTCATCCGCGAGCGTGCCCCACGCGTTCGCTAGAACCGCCCATGCATCGGCGTACGTTGAATCCTTTTGAATCGCGAGTTCAGCAAGCGTGACCGCTTGATGCAGCGACGCGCTCGTGAATTGATCGACTTGAAAGTTCGCGCGTTGCACGAGGTCGATCGCCTCCGCGCTGTGCGTGCCGCGGGCGGTCACGGCCGCCTTCGTCGCCGGCGATAGCGAGAGCTTGAGTGCGCTCGCGATGGCGTTCACGAGCTTGTCCTGCAAGGCAAACTGATCTTGATCGCTTTCCTCGAACGTTTCCGACCACTGCACCGTTTCGTTTGCCGGATCAATAAGCGATGCCGTCACACGCAGCCGGTTTCCAGATCGTGTAAGCGCGGCAGTCAGCACTGACGCCACTTGCAGCGTTTTCCCCGCTTCGCCGATGGGTTTGCCGCGCATCGTTTTCGACGACGAGTATGCGCGCACAACAAGGCCGGGAATTTTACTGAGTCGCGTAGTAAGTTCGCTCGACAAGCCATCAGCGAGATACGCGTGTGCGGTGTCGCTGCCCATGTCGGTGGGCAGCACGGCGATGCTACGCGTCGTGCTCGCGCTGGCGGAACGCGCCGCGAAAAACCGAGCACTGCCGAGGAGCGCGCTGACCGTGGCTGCTATTCCGATCAAACGATTCGCGTTAAACTTGGCCGGAGTTGCAACGGTGATCGCCGTCGACGTGGTCGCGCCCGAGAACGCCGGCACCGCGGCCGTAGGCGCTGTCCCGCCACTCGGCGTGGTGATCTGATCAAGTCCGTGCATCACGTCGAGCGCCGTTTGCGGTCGGTCGGCGGCGCGCTTTTCCAGGCAGCGCATGATCAGCGCGCCGAGCGCGGGCGGAATGGTATTGCGACGACGCGTAATAAACTCGGGCGCTTCGGTTACGTGCGCGGCGAGCAATCCTTGCGGCGTGCGTCCACTGAATGGCGGTTGTCCCGTAAGCAATTCATACGCCATCACGCCGAACGCATAAATGTCTGCGCGATGATCGACGGCGGGATCGGCGCTTGCTTGCTCGGGCGACATATACGCCGGCGTTCCAAGTGCGACGCCCATGGATGTCGTGTTGCCCGCTTCGCTGTTGCTTGACGCCGAGATGGCTTTTGC
>JANXUN010000079.1 GCA_025356185.1 Gemmatimonadaceae bacterium | reverse complement strand
CCCGCGACGACGGACGATCTCCTTACGCCGTCGCCATGCTCGCAGGCAATCATGCAGTTGCCGAGTGGCTCGCGCTGCGCGGCGTGAAAACCTCGTTGTCCGAAATCGATGCGCTCGTGTCGGCGTGCAGTGCTGGTGACGCAGAGACCGCGCGAGAGTTACTACAACGCGACGCGTCGGTCACGCAGGAGATTCGTCATGAGCATTACGACGCGCTGTACCGCGCGGCGGAACGCGACGATACAAAGGTTCTTGAGTGCTTGTTATCGTGCGGATTTGATATCAACCATCCCGATTCGTCAATCGGAAAAACAGCGCTGCATATTGCCGCGATGGAAGGTTGGCCAAACTCGGTACGCCTGTTGCTGGCGCGCGGCGCGTCTGTCGACGCGCGTGACCACGAGTTTGGCGGAACGCCGTTGTTGTGGGCGGCCGAAGGCTCACGTAACGCAAAGCCCGACCGTGATCACACGGCGGTTGCCATGATGCTGCTCAACGCAGGATCGACGACCGAGTGGATTCCAACTGGCGAGCCAAGCGAACACGACGAAATCATGCAGGCCTGGCAAAGCGGGATGCCTAGCTAGGCCCTACCGTCACCTTGCTCGTTTGATACCGCACCTCGTCGTCCCTCGCATTTTTTATTGGATCGAGCGATACCACCGACGGATAGCCCATCGTTGCGTGAAAGCTTACGGCGAGGAGCGTATCGCGGTGCTTGAGGGCATTTCGCACTTCGTCAAAGAGTTGATCGACCGTGCGAAATGAGGCGAGTTGTACAGGCCCTTCTGCGCCTTGCGAATTCAACGGGCGCGCCGAGACCACAGCGCCAGACTGCACCGTCACTTCGAACGTTGTGCCGCCGAACGCGCAGAAACATGCAACCTGTTGTTCCATGACGTAGCTGTTCGACGTCGGCCGAACTGAGTTCCATCGTGACTCTGCCGACGTGAGCTCAATTTCTTCTGGGCCGACCACGTCACGACACCCGCAAATCGCGAGCATCGCCGCAACAGGCCACATGACGAACAAATTCTTGAGAACTCGCTGATTCGGGTGCATCTGTCTCCTGCGGTTGGCGATGGACGCTTGTTCGCATCGGACTGCTCGCGGGGACGTCCGTATGGTTAACAAGGTGTCGCGATTCACAGTCACCGCGCCGAGATGCCGACTGGAGGTTTTGGCGCCACATTATCGCCATGCTTACTCCATGGTCACAGGTGTATTCGCCGCTCGGCAGTCTCGGTCCGTCGGCGCTGGTCGCAGCCCTGCCTGTTGTGGTGCTCCTGGCGCTGCTCGGCATCTGGCACGTGCGCGCACATTTCGCAGCGCTGGCCGGTCTTGCAACAGCCGCGCTGATCGCCGTTGCCGTGTTTGGGATGCCGACGCAACTCGCGCTCGCCGCCATTGGCGACGGCGCGATCTATGGGCTGTTTCCGATTGGTTGGATCGTACTGAATGCGATTTTTGTGTACAGCATCACGGTGAAAACGGGAACGTTCGCCATCGTCCGTGAGTCTGTGGTCGGTATTGCCGAAGATCGGCGACTGCAGGCATTGCTTGTCGCGTTTTCGTTCGGTGCGTTTGTTGAAGGTGCGGCGGGCTTCGGGACGCCGGTTGCCATCTCCGCAGCAATGCTGATTGGTCTCGGATTCAAGCCGCTTCCTGCGGCAGGCCTGTCGCTCATCGGCAATACCGCGCCTGTTGCATTCGGCGCGTTAGGCACACCGATCATCGCGCTTGCTGGCGTGACGCATTTGCCCCTGAATGATTTGAGCGCGATGGTGGGAAAGCAACTGCCGCTGTTCGCATTGATCATTCCGTTTTGGTTGATCTGGGTGATGGCGGGTTGGCGCGGCATGAAGGAAGTGTGGCCAGCATGTCTGGTTGCGGGCGGCACGTTTGGCGCGATGCAGTATTTCATCAGCAATCACTTTGGTCCAACGCTCGTCGATATCGGCGCGGCGGCAACATCGATCGTGTCGCTGCTGCTGCTGTTGCGCGTGTGGAAGCCGCGCACAGTGTGGCGTTTTCCGCATGAAGCAGATGTGCCAGCCGCGTCGGGAGCAGTGGCAACGTCATCCGATGTTTCACAATCGTCGAACGTACTGCGCGCGTGGATGCCGTGGGCGATTTTGTCGCTGCTATTGTTTACGTGGGGCTTGCCGAGCGTGAAAGCGTGGCTCAATGCGCAGTCGATCATGACGTTCCCCATTCCCTATTTGCATCAGGCCGTGATGCGGACGCCGCCGGTGGTGGCCGTCGCAAAAGCCGAAGACGCGATCTTCACATTGAATTGGTTGTCGGCGAGCGGAACCGCGTTGTTACTCACGGGAATTATTTCTGGACTGCTGCTTGGGTTGCGACCCGGCGCGCTGGTGCGCGTGTATGCGCAAACGCTCAAGAAAGTGAGCATTTCGCTCTTAACTATCGCGGCGATGATGGCGCTGGGTTTCGTGACGCGATACGGCGGACTGGATGCAACGATGGGGCTCGCGTTCGCGCAAACCGGCGCGCTGTTCGCGTTTTTCTCGCCGCTGCTCGGCTGGTTGGGGGTCGCCCTCACCGGGAGCGACACGTCATCGAACGTGTTGTTTGGCAACTTGCAGCAAATTTCAGCGTCGCAAGTCGGCGTGTCGCCGCTTCTTGCCGCGGCTGCAAATAGTTCAGGCGGCGTAATGGGCAAGATGATTGATGCGCAAAGCATCGTTGTTGCAGGTGTTGCGACGGAACAGCGCGGAAACGAAGGACAGATTTTGCGTTACGTATTCTTACACAGTCTCGCGCTGGCGTGTCTGGTTGGCATCGAGGTGCTGATCATGTCGCGGATGTA
>JANXUN010000064.1 GCA_025356185.1 Gemmatimonadaceae bacterium | reverse complement strand
GACTGTAAGGCATTCGACAGCAAATTGGTAGAGAAAGTTTCCAAAATCGCGACAAACCTTCATAGTTGACGCTTCCCCACGCAAAAGCGCCTTCGCGCCAAATACAGACAACAAGGATTCACGTGACTAAGGTCGTGCACGCCGCCGTCATGACGGCACCGCATCAACCCATCGAATTGCGCGAACTACCGTGGCCCGCACTCCCGCTCGGCAGCGCGATGATGCGCACGTTGTATTCCGAAGTGTGCGGCACCGACGTGCATTTACATCACGGCCGACTGTCGGGCGTGCCGTATCCCATCGTGCCAGGACACGTGTCGGTTGGCCATTTGGTAGAAATTCGCGGCACGATGACGGACATCGAAGGTGTACCGTTTCGCGAAGGCGATCTGGTGACGTTTCTCGATGTACACGAGACGTGCGGCGCGTGTTACGAATGCCTTGTCACCAAGCAGACTACGCGGTGTCCGCATCGCAAAGTGTACGGCATCACCTACGGCACGGCCGATGGACCGTTGGGAGGTTGGGCTGACCACATTTGGATGAAGCCGGGCGTCAAACTGCTTCGCATCCCGCCGTCGGTCGATCCGGCACAGTTCATCGCGGGTGGCTGCGGATTGGTGACGGCCATGCACGCCGTTGAGCGCGGTGGCGTGCGATTGGGTTCATCGGTTGCCGTGTTGGGCGTTGGGCCCGTAGGACAAGCAGCGATCGCGCTCTCAGCGCTGTCGGGCGCTCAGGCGGTGATCGCCGTAGGAGCACCGGCAGCGCGTTTGGAATTCGCGAAGCGCATGGGTGCGACAAGTGCCGTGTCACTCGACATGCCGCACGCCGATCGCGTGGCGGCGGTTCGCTCGGCGAACGGTGGACGCGGCGTAGATGTGGTGATCGAAGTCGCGGGCGATCCGTCGGCAGTCGCGCAGGCGCTGGACCTTGTGCGCGACGGGGGAGTGGTGGTGGTGGCGGGGCAGTACACCGACGCGGGACCGGTCACGATAAATCCGCACACGCAGCTCAATCGTAAGCACGCAGAGATCCGCGGCTGCTGGGGGTGCGACTACTCGCACTTTCATAAGGCCGTGCAGCTCCTCGCGCATCAGGGCGGACAATTGCCGTGGCTTGACGCTCTGTCGCAACGCTTTTCGCTATCGCAAGCCAACGAAGCGCTCGCTGCCGTCGCAGAACGCGCGGTCGTGAAGGCGCTCATCGTACCGTGAGCGTGCGATTCCGCGAGCGTGATGAGTGCCGCGAGATCGATAACTGACTACCACGGATTGGAACGGATCTAACGGATAGCAACAGATAAAGTATGTGTTTGATCCGTTCTTATCCGTCAAATCCGTGGTAGTCAGTTGACGTGATCTCAACTCGCCTCGAACTCAGCCGAATCGCAGCAATGCCTCATGAAACTCGAGACGTCTTCGTCACTGGCGCGACCGGATACATCGCCCGCCGACTGATCCCCGCGCTGCTCGAGCGCGGACATCGCGTGCGCGCCCTGACGCGCGAGTCATCGACATCGCGCGTTCCACACGGCGCGACGGCCGTGATTGGCGACGCGCTCAACGCCGATTCGGTCGCGAGCGCACTGCGTACGCACGAGACCGTCGTGCATTTGGTCGGCACGCCGCACCCCAATCCATCCAAGGCGCAGGAGTTCGTTCGTGTGGACCTCGCCTCGGCGATCGCATTGGCAAATGCCGTGCAGCGCGTGGCGGTACGTCACGTCGTCTACGTGAGCGTTGCGCATCCCGCACCTACTATGCACGCATTCATCGCGGCTCGCGTGGCGGGCGAGACCGCGCTGCGCGACACACACATCGCCGCGACGTTTGTGCGGCCGTGGTATGTGGTCGGGCCCGGACACTGGTGGCCAATCGTGCTCACGCCGTTCTACGCGCTGGGAGCGGTCGTGCCCGCGTGGCGCGACAGCGCGCAACGACTTGGGCTGGTGACGCTGTCTCAGATGGTGAACGCGCTGGTGACGGCGGTCGAACGCGATCTGGCAGCTGGGGAGGTCGCCGAATTCGATGTGCCGAGCATTCGGACGGCAAAATTGAACGAGTGAGCACTCAGCAGAAGAGTCCTCCGAAACCGCGTCAGCAAAAACCACCTATATTGATGAGCTCGATCGAAGCTGACAGTTCGCTATCAAAAAACGACACACAAATTTCGCCTAAACGGTAAGAACTCTCCTCGTAGCCCTGATAGATTGCGTACCATAACGGCTACTACTTTCGAGTAGCTCCCAGGTCCCGCCCTTTCCGTTTCATGAACGCGACGCTGCTTCCAATCACCGTCGTCGTGCCCACGCTCAACGAGGCCGACCGGCTCAGCCGATGTTTGTCATCGGTTTCGTGGGCGGCGCAAATCATCGTTGCCGACGGTGGTTCGACCGACCGCACGTGTGACATCGCCCGAGCGCATCACGCGCGCGTGCTGACCAACTGCGGTTCGACGATTGGCGCGCAGCGGAACGCGGCGATTGCCTGCGCTGCGCATCCCTGGGTACTCGCGCTCGACGCCGACGAACGCGCGACACCCGAGCTGCGTGACGCGATCGCAGAAGCCATCGCCAACACCAACACCGTCAACGGTGTCGAGGTGCAAGCGTTCAAACTCCGGATGCGCAATCAGTATCTGGGCGGACCAATGGAGCGGGGAAGCTGGGGACGCGATTGGCACGTGCGTCTCTTTCGCTCAACATTGCGTTTCGAAACCAAGCGCGTACATGAAGGTCTCGACTATCAAGGACCCGTCGGCACACTCACCGGCGCTGTCGACCACGACTCGTATCGCAGCTTGCAGCATCATCTCGCGAAGGTCACCACATACTCGCGGTGGGGCGCCGACGACCTCTATGTCAAGGGCAAGACGGCGTCGTGGTCGCATCTTATTGCGCGTCCCGCATGGCGGTTTGTGCGCGCGTACGTGATCGACGGCAATTGGCGGGATGGACGTCGCGGTTTGGTCTTCTCGGTCATTCATGCGTGGTCGGCCTTTGCGAAGTACGCGCTGCTGTGGGACCGAGAGCGTGCTGCAGCGCAACTTTCTGCGCAGGATGCACGGGCCGTCGAGAAAGTACTCGATCCGACTACCGAAGAGCTTGATGCGGCGCTCGCCGCAGTGCCGTTCGCCATGGTGCCGTAGTGTCGCTGCGCGTTCCGATGTTGTGCTATCATCGCATCGAACGTGCACCGACCGACCGACCGCTCGATCAGAATTTTGTCAGCCCGGAGCGCTTCGCGAGTCATCTCGCGCTGCTGGCGCGATGGGGATTCACGGGTGTCACCGTGCGCGATGTGATGCACTGGCAACGTGGTGAGCTCGAACTTCCCGCGCGGCCCGTCGCGATCACCTTCGACGACGCCTACGACAGCGTGGTGCGCAACGCGCTCCCACTGCTCGCCGCGCGCAACTGGACGTGCACGGTGTTTGCCGTGAGCAGCTGTACTGGTGGCACCAACGCGTGGGATGTTGACGCGCCACGCGCGACCCTGCTCGATGCTGCGGCGCTGCGAGACCTGCACCGTGCAGGACACGAAGTCGGATC
>JANXUN010000055.1 GCA_025356185.1 Gemmatimonadaceae bacterium | reverse complement strand
GGCGGTTCACCCCGATCAAACAGTGAACGGGTGGCAACGCAGTCAGGAGTGAGCGCGCAACGCTCGGCAACGTGCGTGTCGTCAGGCCCGCGAACGCCCGCGACGCTTATGGCTTTCCACTCGGATTCGGTCGGCGAGATACACCTTCAGCAAGCTCTGATACGGAACGTCGCGTTCGTTTGCGAGGAGCTTGAGTTCGGTCAATAGCGTCTCGGGTAGTCTCAGCGAAATCGCGGTGGACGTCGGCCGCAAGTTTGGAAACCGCACAAGGCGCGCCGCCGACCAATCCACGTAGTCGGTAGAATCCGCCGTCGCCCAGAATTCTCGCTCGGCGTCTTCCGACTTAAACGTCGGAATCTTTTTCAGCGCGCGTTTGGGCTTGCTCATACGCTCGTCGCTCCTTTCGGTTCATGTTGCGCGCCGCCAACACGCGAATCTTTGGTCCCCGTAGCGTGAAGACGAGATACAGTGCACGTCCGCCTAACGTGGCGCCGAGTGCGCGCCACCTCGGCTCGGCCTGCGAATGCTTCAGATCGATCGAGACGAGGAGCGGCTCGCCGAAGAATACCTGCTCGCACTCGCCGGGCTCGACATGATGCCTCGTTCGCACTTTCGGTGCGTTCCCGTCGTCCCAGTCGAATCCGTCGCATTCCGCGAGCCGCGCATAGATGTCGTCTGGCACGAGGAAAGTATATGTGTGGTATATACGACCGTCAAGACGGCGCCGGAGTTCCCCGTGTGTGACGATTCATCCGTCTTGATAACGCGAACATCCGGCGCGATTCGCGCGTTAGTTCAGCACGCAGGCGCCGAGCTTTAGCCGCTTGAGTAGTGCTTGGAATCGCGCATCGCTTCGAATGCGCGCGAACGCGGGATCGCAGACGATACCGAGTACGAGATCGGCCTGATGCAAGTCGACGGCCTTGGTCAGCGACGCGAGCGCGACATCGTTGTCGCCCATCGCAGCGTGCGCCATTCCCGACCAATACCATCCGGTGATTCCTTTCTTCGCCTGCGCATCGAGTTCCGACAGGACCGAACGCGCTTCTGCGGTGCGGCCCGCTAGCGATAGCGTCATGATCATCGTCGGTCGATAGAGCGACGCATGATCGCTTGATCCAGACGCCTGTGCCACCGCCGCGAGCGCACTATCGGCATTGCCTTTCTGGATATACGTCTGCGCGAGCGCGAGGTAACCGTTGCCGAGTCCCGGATCGAGCTCGAGTGCGCGGCGGCCCGTTGCGACCGCGTCGCTCCACGTTCGCTGATACGCTTGTGAAGCACTGAGATCAACTGCCATAACTGCCGACGTGGGATCGAGCTGCACGGCCTTCTTCATCTGGTTCACCGTCTCCGGCATGCGGCCCAGCGCAAACAAGAGATCACCGTACCATTGGTGCATGGACGCGTTGTCAGGCTCGAGCGCGAGTCCGCGCCTAAACGCCGCTTCGCTGCGCTCCCAATCCCATCGATTCATCAACCCGTAGCCAAGAGCGAGATGCGCGTCCGCGAGGTTCGGATTGAGTGCGATCGCGCGCTGCGCACTGCGAATCCCTGCGTCTAGCAACGTATCTTCGACCACTGCGATGTATTCGGGCAGCACCACTTGGACCATCGCGAGGCCGGCCCACGCGCGCGCAAATGCAGAGTCTTTGGCAATGGCCTGTGCGAAGAGTGCGGCCGCTTTGCGCAGCGAGCTCTCGCCACGTCGTTGCCAGAGATAGCGACCGCGTAAGTACAGGTCGTACGCCTCTTGGTCTCGCGTCCCACGATTTATCGTTGAGCCATCGCTGGCGTTCGCCACCGCGAGCTTATCGTGCAGCGCCGTCGCGATGCGACGAGATAGCTCGTCCTGTGCAGTAAAGACATCGGTAGCGTTTTCCTCGAAGTCATCCCCCCAAATCGCGAAGCCATCGGCGACGTTGATGAGTTGCGCCGTGATGCGCAGGCGCGTGCCAGCGCGACGCACGCTGCCCTCGAGTACCGTGCTCACCTTCAACGCGCGACCGGCGTCTTGCGAACTCGCGCTGTGCTTGGCGGTCGCAAATGCAGCGCTGCGCGAGGCCACGCGCACCCCGGGAATCTTCGCGAGCGCCGTGGTCAGTTCATCCGCGATGCCTTCGGCAAAGTAGATCTGCGTGGAGTCGTTGCCGCTGTTGGAAAAGGGAAGTACGGCAATCGACCGGACGGTCGATGCGACTGCGGGTGCTGATGCTGGGTTACCCTCGCGCTGACGGAAGAATGCAACAGTCGCAACCGCGATGACCGCGACGGTTACGGCAACGGGCCACATCCGCGACATGCGATTCGTCGCGCGCGTCTCACTAGTAGTGATCGTGTCGAGTGACTGCAAAAATTCGCGCGCCGATTGCGGGCGTTTGGCGACGTCTTTTTCCAGGCACCGCATTACGAGCGACGCCAGCGACTTCGGCACGTCGCTGCGCTGCGTTGCGACGTTGACGGGAACTTCCGTCATGTGCGCCGCGAACAGCTGATGCACCGGCCGGCCGTGAAATGGCGGTGTGCCCATCAGCATTTCGAACGCGACGCAGCCGAGCGCGTAGAGATCGGCGCGGTGATCAACGTTTGGGTCGCCTGCCGCCTGCTCGGGGGCCATGTACGCCGGCGTGCCGATGGAGGTGCCTACTTGTGTGAGCGTTCCGCCCGGGGCATTGGTGCGCGACGCACTCAGCGCCTTGGCGATGCCAAAGTCGGTGACGACGGCGGCGTCACCAGAGAGCAAAATGTTTTCGGGCTTGATGTCGCGATGCACGATGCCGTGGTCGTGTGCGTATGCGAGCGCACGCGCGACA
>JANXUN010000024.1 GCA_025356185.1 Gemmatimonadaceae bacterium | reverse complement strand
ACGGGGTTGTAGCGATTGGCTTCGTCAATGAAAAACACGCCCGGCTCGCCCGTGCGCCACGCACCAACAATCATCTTATCCCACACATCACGCGCACGCAGTTGGCCCGTGGTGGTGTTGGTGCTCTGATCGTACAAATCGTAATCGCTGTCGGCCTTCACCGCTTCCATAAACTTGGTGGTGATGCCAACAGAAATATTGAAGTTGGTAATTTTTGTCAGATTTTCTTTGCACGCGATGAATTCCAGAATGTCCGGATGATCCACGCGCAAAATGCCCATGTTCGCGCCGCGACGCGTGCCACCCTGCTTCACTGCGTCCGTGCTGGCGTCGTACAACTCCATGAATGACACCGGACCCGATGCCACGCCCGTCGTGCTCCGCACCATCGCGCCGCGTGAACGCAAACGCGAAAATGAAAATCCAGTGCCCCCACCGGACTGATGAATCAACGCCATGCTGCGCAGCGTGTCGTAAATGCCGCTCTGCCCGTTCGACAACGCATCATCAACCGGCAACACAAAACACGCCGACAGCTGCCCCAGCGGCCGCCCTGCGTTCATGAGCGTCGGTGAGTTCGGCTCAAACCGGCGCTGCGTCATCAAAAAGTAGAACTCTTCGGCCAACGCCTGCACGGCGCCATCGCTCGCGCCATACCGGCGATCTGCTTCTGCGACAACCGTCGCTACGCGCCAGAACATGTCTTCTGGCTTTTCGACGGACTTCCCGGATTTGTCCTTGACCAAATAGCGCTTTTCGAGAACGGTGCGCGCATTGGTTGAGAGCGAAACAGGACCTTCCGGGGGTGTCGCAGAAAAGGGCATTCGGAACTCCAACTGGTAAAAACGTGGGGGCGGGAACGACGGGGCAACTGCGATAAAACGATACGCGAAGCATTCAACTGGTTCATTTCCGAACCGTGCCGGAGGTGCTGAGCGGGGGCGAATGGTGCGCCCATCCGTGTTTCCGCGCAAGTCGGCCCGTAAAGCGTTACAGCGCCCCATCTTGCCGTTTGCACATCACGGAAATGCGTGACCGCCCTATTTATCCACTCGGCGGATTCTGTGATGCCACCCTAGAGCCATTGACGCGACAGGCTCAGCTGTGGCAGACGAACTCGACTGATTCAAGCGCGATATATGTAATATAACTCGTTGCTAGTGAATGTGTTAGGACACTTTGCCCGAACGTATTTTGGGCAGTATCGCGTCACTGCCGCGGCACGCAAGTGACCCGCCGACAGCGCGCCGATCACGTATCTCGGCGGCACTGCGGCACCGCTTGCCTGCTTACACACTGGACGCTAAGCGACTCCCGCGCCGCCGTCATCGCGCCAGCGGCTTGGGGCGCTCCGTAGGCTAGCGGTGTCTCGGCACGTCGCCGGCGCGATAGCGCTCTTTGAGTACCGCATACCGCGCCGCGTTATCGCGAATTGATGCCTGTTGTTCGGCATTGAGTTGACGGACGACCTTCGCGGGCAGGCCAAGCACGAGTGAACCCGGTGGAATGCGCGTACCCTCGGTGACAACCGAGCCGGCGCCAATGATTGAACCAGTACCAACGTGACAGCGATTGAGCAGGATCGCGCCCATGCCCACCAACACGCCGTCTTCGAGCGTGGTACCGTGCACAACCGCGCGATGACCAATCACGCACTCTTCGCCAATCACCGTCGGAATGCCGGCATCGCAGTGAATCACCGCGCCGTCTTGCACATTGCTGCGGGCGCCGATCGTGATGCAATCAACGTCGCCGCGAATCACGGCGTTGGGCCACACCGATACGTCGTCGCCGAGTGTGACGTCGCCGTGCACGACGGCAGTTTCGTGGATCCAAGGTGCGGGCATGATGCGATGCGATAGGATGTTGATGGAGCGTCCCCGCGAGCTAACGCACGCGGACGGTTCCGTAACTGACTTCCACGGATAGGAACTGATTGAACGGATTTGGCGGATTGCTCCGTTCAAGAGATGGAGATCGAAACGATGCTGACGATCTCGACTCCACAAAAAAACGAGATTGATCTCGCAGACAACTATTCGAAACCCCCGAACTGATACGTAAAGATCCGCTCAATCCGTCAAATCAGTTCTTATCCGTGGAAGTCAGTTACGGAATCATCGATCTCGACCGACCCTAAAACAGCGTACCAAGCGTCACGTACACCGATCCGCCTCGCGCGATACCCGCAGGCGCGACGTACGGCGCCGCAACACCAAAGCGCAAACGAAACGGCGCGTCATACTGCACCGCCATGTCGAGTACGATCTCGGCGCCCGCCGACGCGATCCATCCGTCGCGCTCGCCGGGGCGTTCGCACAACGTGGTGTTGATTTTCGCGAGTGCACCCGGACACCACGCGCGTGCCGCATCACTGAACACCGTGAGCGACAGTCGATCGGCGAACAACGACAGCGGTGCCGGCGCGTTGCGAATCATCACCAGCGGCGCGCGATATTCCACCGACGCACCTAACGCACGCGATCCGCGCTGCGCGCCCGGAACAACACCACGCACCGGGAACGTGCGCGAAGGATCGCCAATCACGACACCCGGCACCAACTCGCTTGACGCACCACTCACGCCGCCAACGCTCAACTCTGTCTGCGCATTATCACTCGTAAAGGCGCCCGCAACGCGCGTCATCAACACGTGCCGAGAAAAACCCGGCAAGTTGAGCGGCACGTATGCGCGCGCTGTAGCGCTGTGACGCCACGCACCGAGTGACGGCATATCCTGTCGCCAGCGATACACAGAACTCGCTGAGAGTGAAACGCCTTCTTCGATCGAGATGCCGCGGCCACCTCGCCGAGCATTGCTAAATCCGGCACTCGCGAACACGGACGGATAACGCGTACCCGTTCGCAGCAACGACCCAGCACTGCCCAGCAGCGAATCAACAGTCGCGTTGAAATCCCGAAGCTCATACTGCACGCCAAGCGCCGCCGATAGCGACGTGCGTATCCGTGCGCGCGAGAACGATGCCGACGCCGTTGCAAAACGTCGCCTGCGCCCGATGCTGCCAATTGGCCGGCGCAGCGAATCAACGACGCCAAATGTCGCGTCCCATGATTGCGACACCGACAAGTCAAGCGTCGGCACGCCCAGGCCGCGATAGCGATACGCGATCGCGCCGTCGACTTCGCCGCGCTCGGGCTCGATCAGCGCGTCGGCTGACCACGCATGACGTTCGAGAATATCGACAGCGCTGGTAGAAAATCCATATGTCGATTGTCCATCGCGACCCGTGCCAACTTGCGGCACCCAGTAGTAGGGCAGCAGCTGACGTGCGAGCGCGTACGATGTCGACGGTGCAAGTGGTGGCACCGTCGCCACGAGCGATGCGACAGCTTGCGGTTGTTGAGGGTACCACACATTGCGCACGATCGCGCCGAGGGTATCAAGCGGCGCCACAACGATCTCAAATCCTTTCACGCGCTCCATCACCGCAGCAACATGAATGCCGTCGGGCGATACAGACGGCGAATAGATCGCCCTCGTCACGCGGCTCGCCACGCGCACGTTACCGCGCGTTGCTGCATCATTCATGCGCCACGACAACGTATCGGGCGGCGCAGCAATTGCATTAAGCGGCGCCGTTTCCAACTGCATCGCGCCACTGCGATCACTCGCCCACAC
>JANXUN010000021.1 GCA_025356185.1 Gemmatimonadaceae bacterium | reverse complement strand
CGCGCAGACAAGCCAAACGTCGCGTAGTAGCCCAAGATGAAGTCCATCAGAAACTGCACCTCTTGCGCGATTTGATCCTCGCGCAAGTACACGTGACAGTCATCTTGTGCAAACTGACGTACGCGGGTGAGCCCCGACAATGCGCCCGACAGCTCGTTGCGGTGCAGCACATCGAACGTGACAAATCGCATCGGTAAATCACGATACGAATGTTTGGACGCGTGAAAATACAAATGATGCGACGGACAGTTCATCGGCTTGAGCGCCATGCCATGTTCTCCGGTCTCGTTATCAAACACCAAGAACATGTTCTCTTTGTACTTGCCCCAATGCCCAGACTGCTCCCACAGGCGCGAGTTATACAAGAGGGGTGTTTTGATTTCGAGAAACGCCTCGCGCTGACGCTCGCGCACAAACGCTTCAAGCGTGTTGTACAGCGTAGTGCCCTTGGGCGTCCAAAATGTCGCACCGGGTGACACGGAAAAATGCTGGAAGAGATCGAGCGAGCGACCCAATACGCGGTGATCGCGCTTTTTCGCTTCCTCGAGCTGATGCAGATGCGCGTCTAGTTCATCTTTCTTGAAAAATGCCGTCGCGTAAATGCGCTGCAGCATCTGACGCTTCACATCACCGCGCCAATACGCGCCGGCGGTGTGCAGCAGTTTGAAATGCTTGAGGAACGACGTGTCCTGCACGTGCGGACCGCGGCACAAATCGATGAACGGTCCGTCGGTGTACGTCGAAATCACTTCGTCGGAGCCTTCAAAATCCGCAAGTCGCTCAATCTTGAGCGGATCGTCGACAAAGCGTTTGCGCGCCTCACTCAGCGACACCTCTTCACGCACAAACGGATACTTCTCGCCGATGACCTTTTTCATTTCCGCTTCGAACGCGGCGAGATCTTCTGGTGTGAACGGGGTTTCGACTTCAAAATCGTAGTAAAAGCCATCGTCGATGGCCGGGCCAAATCCGATTTTGGCGTCGGGCCGAAGTCGACGCACCGCCGTGGCCAAGATGTGCGCTCCAGAATGCCGCAGCACGCTCAAGGCGCGCGGATCTTTGTCGGTGATGACGACGAATGAGCCCGAATTTCGGATCGGCGTCATCAGATCCTGGATTTCGCCGTTCACCGCAACCGCGATCGACGCCTGCAGAAGGCGCGCACCGATCGTCGCGACGACATCCCGCCCCAACGTGCCCGACGCCACTTCGCGCGTGGAACCATCGGGTAGTGTCAGGACAATCATGTCAGCAGCGGCGTGCGGTCCGTCGATCATCTGGCGCGGGTGTTAAGTGGCTGGCTGCGCGGGCCACGAGAAACTATTAGAGCGTCTCCTCGCCGCGCGTGTCGCCGCAAGTTATCGTTGCGTATATAGAGACGCCATCGTATCGCGACGCCTATTTCGAGGGAAGTCTATGGCTCCACTACGTTTCCACGGTCGAAACGACCACCGTAAGCAACTCCTGCTACTGCTCAGTCTAGGCGCAGTCGCGGGCTTGGCCTTTGGTGTTGCGATCGCCAAACGGCAACGTGGGCGCGGGGCGGAGGAGATGCCCAACCTCGACCCCGTTCAGGCCCGGGTGGATAAGCTTCGCCGCGAGGCTAAGCGCCTCAAGCGCATCGCGCGGGCACGCAAACGCGAGCATGAGGCGTTGACCGACACGTCGATGTTTGTCGCGGCCGCGGACGTTATGCCGGTCCACCAATTGAACGACACGGTCACGGATTTGCCCATTCCACATTTTACCGATGTCTTGGAACTCGAAGCTCGCGTACTCGAAACGTTCCGCAACGATCCGCTGCTGAATCGAAGTGCGATCGACATTGGCGCGATTGGCGATGGAGTGATCGAACTGACCGGCTGGGTGCACAGTGACGCCGAGTTGCAGCGGGCGCGCGTGCTGGCGCGCGGAGTGCCGGGTGTGGCGGACGTGCTCGACTCACTGACGATGCGCGGCACCGACGTATCGCGCGTTGGTCAGCCGTTGCGGGATCGCTAACTTTCCCGGATGACATCGCCCGACCTGAATTCACTGCCGCCGCAGTACGACGCCCAAGCAACCGAAGCGGAATGGTATCCGCGCTGGACCGAGCACGGAGTGTTTGTTGGAGATCCGGCGCGCGCGAAGACCCGTGAACCCTATGTGATTGTCATGCCGCCGCCCAACGTAACGGCGGTACTACACGTGGGTCACGGCTTGAACAACACTGTTCAAGATGTGCTGATTCGCTGGCGTCGCATGGCGGGCGACGAAGCCCTGTGGGTGCCAGGCACCGATCACGCCGGCATCGCGACGCAGAACGTCGTCGAGAAGCAGCTCACTGCCGAAGGACTAACCCGTTTCGATGTAGGGCGCGACGCATTTGTCGAGCGCGTGCGCACCTTTGTGGCGCAGACCGGCGGCGAGATTCTCAATCAGCTTAAGGCGATTGGATCGAGCGCTGATTGGACGCGCACGGCGTACACATTCTCGCCCGAGCTGTCGGTGGCGGTGCGCGAAGCGTTTGTCCGGCTACACGAAGATGGCCTGATGTACAAAGGACACCGCGTCATTCACTGGTGTCCGCGCTGTGGCACGTCGCTGTCCGACGAAGAAGCCGAGTTCACCGAGACGACAGGAAAGCTGTATCACTTGCGCTACGCGCTTGCCGACGATCCAACGCAAAGTGTGGTCGTCGCAACAACGCGTCCGGAGACAATGCTGGGCGACGTCGCTGTCGCGGTGAATCCCGACGACGAACGGTACACAGCGTTCGTTGGCAAAGACGTGATCTTGCCGTTGAACGGCGTGCGCATCCCGATCATCGCCGACAGCTACACCGATCCCACGTTCGGATCGGGCGCTGTGAAAATCACGCCGGCGCACGATGCGAACGACTTTGAAGTTGGCAAACGTCACGCGTTGTCGATGCCGGTCATCATCGATGCCGAAGGCTTCGTGCGCGAAGTGGACGATGCCGCAGGTCGCGTGCCGAGCACGTTGAACGGACTCGATCGCTTCGCTGCGCGCAAAGCGATTGTAGCGATGCTTGAAGCGGCAGGCGCGATGGTCAAGGTCGAACCACATCAGCACAACGTGCGTCACTGCTATCGGTGCGACACAGTGGTCGAGCCGCGCCTATCCGATCAGTGGTTTGTGCGCATGCAACCGTTGGCCGACAAGGCACTTGCTGCGCTGCGCAGCGGCGAGTTGCGCATTTTGCCAGATCGATGGGAAGCGGTGTACGTCAATTGGCTTGAAGGCATTCGCGACTGGAATATTTCGCGGCAAATCTGGTGGGGACATCGCATTCCCGTGTGGTATTGCGAGGCATGCGGCAACACGCCAATTGTGTCGCGTATCGATATCACTGCGTGCCCCACGTGCGGTGGCCCTGTACGCCAAGACGACGACGTGCTCGACACGTGGTTCTCGTCGTGGCTATGGCCGTTTTCCACGCTCGGCTGGCCCGACCAAAACTCGATTGACCTCAAAGCATTCTATCCGGGCGATGTACTCGTCACCGCTCCAGAAATTCTGTTTTTCTGGGTCGCGCGCATGGTCATGTCGGGCTACTGGTTTTTAGGAAAGGCGCCGTTTCACACGGTGTATCTGACCGGAACTGTGCGCGACATGCAGCATCGCAAAATGTCTAAGTCGCTGGGCAACGGCATCGATCCACTTGATGTCGTGCGATTGTACGGCGCCGATGCGTTGCGATGGACGATGGTAGCGGGATTGGGACTCGGCGTGGACGTGATGCTCGATCACACCGATCTCGATAAATCGTTCGCGCCTGGCCGCAATTTTTGCACCAAGCTGTGGAACATTGGACGCTTCTTGTTGTCGCGCGTGGGAAGTGATGCCGTGCAACCAATGTCCGCGCTGTCGGCGAGCGCACTGGCTGCGGGCGACGCGTGGATTCTTGAACGTCTCGATGTTGCGATCGCGGAATGCGAAGCCGCGCTTGGCCCTGCCCGACCGGCAAACGGCGCGACATGGACAGACGCCGAACGCGGACGCGGTATGCGTTTGGCGGAATACGCCGAAGCTGCACGTCGCTTTGTTTGGAACGAACTCGCCGATTGGTATCTCGAATCGATCAAACCGCGTCTCGCGGTAGAAAGCGGAGTCGATCGCGAAGTCGCACGCGCCGTACTCGCGCATGCGTTTGACGGCGCACTTCGGTTGTTGCAGCCGATGATTCCGTTTATCACCGAGGCACTCTGGCAGCATTTGCCGCAGACGACGTCGGGACAGTTTTTAGCGCAAGCGTCGTGGCCGCGCGCGCGCGCTGCGCACGACATCAGCGACGACGAGCGCGCGCATGTTCAACTGTTTGAGGCCACACGACAGGCCGTACAAGGCATTCGTCAGATTCGCGCCGAGTACAACGTGTCACCCGGTGCGATTGTCGCGGCAACAGTGAGCGCGACCGGCGTTCCTGCGGGACACTTTGAGTCACAGGCGAACGTCATTGGCTCGCTTGCGCGCGCAACCGTGAGCGTGAATAACGCGCACCCTGACGAGGCGGCGGCGAGTGCAGTGATGCCGCTCGTGACGGTGCATTTGCCGTTGGCGGGGATGATCGATGTCGGCAAGGAGATCGCGCGATTGACGGCGGAGGTCACGCAGCTGGAAGGTCCGCTCAACGCACTCGAAGGGCGACTCGCGAACGAAAAGTTTATCGCAAAAGCGCCGCCAGAGATTATTGCCGCGGAACGCGTGAAGGCCACAGAGTGGCGTGCGCGCTTGGTGAGCTTGCGCGAAAAGATCACGCAGTTGGGCGCATGATGATTGGTGTGTTTCGCGCACAGAGCGTCTTGCGCATCGTGCGCGCCGCGACGAGGCTCGGCGTTGCGCTGGTTCTGACGGCGTGCGCAAATGCTGGCGCACCACCCGGCGGTCCGCCGGATATCGCACCGCCCATCGTCCTCTCCGTCACGCCGAAATCGCTCACGACCAACTTCAAAGCGAAAGAAATTGACATTCGCTTCGACGAGGTCATCAGTGAAACGCCAAAGGGCTCTGTCGATCTGCGAGGACTCGTATTCATCAGTCCGCGCATCAAAGATGCCGTCGTCGAGTGGCATCGCGATCGCATCACGATTAAGCCAAAGGGTGGATGGAAGCCGAACACCGCATATTCGGTGCAGATCAGCCCCGGTATACAGGATCTGCATCAAAACACGATTGACAGTTCGATCACCGTCGTGTTCAGCACGGGTAACAACATTCCTCAATCGACCGTGACTGGCGTCGTGTTTGATTGGACGGCAGGTGTGGGTGCGAGACAGGCGCTCGTCGAAGCGATCGGCAAAGACAGCACGATCTATCAAGTCCTCGCTGACTCCGCTGGTCGATTTAATTTGCAGCACGCGGCCCCTGGGGAGTATTTGATTCGCGCAATCATCGATCGAAACGGCAACCGTATGCTGGATCCGACCGAAGCGTTTGACTCGGTGCGTGTGGGCCTTGTCGCGACAGCCAATGTAGAGCTCTATGCATTTCCGCACGACACCGTCGGGCTTCGCATTAGTGATGTGCAAGTTGCCGCTGCTGACAGCTTTCGTGTGGTGCGTGTCGTCTACGACAAACCAATGGCACCGGGCCAACAGCTGGTGCGTCCTGCGTTTTTTGTGAAAGGTGCCGACTCGGTGGTGGTGAATGTCGTGCTGATTCAAACCGCAGCAGAGCACGCCGTGGCGGATTCGATCAAAAAAAATCGGGTCGCGGACTCAACCGCGCGCGCCACTCGTGACACAACGGCGGCAGGTCGCGCGAAAGCGGACTCACTCGCTCGCATTCGTCGTTTGGATAGTTTGGCGGCAGTCGACCGCGCCGCACGCGAAGCACGACGCGTTGCCGCTGCTCGCGGCGTGCGCGTTCCCATTACGCGCGACACGACACCGCCGCCTAAAATGAACCGCCAAACAGTGTCAGCCGAGCTGTATTTGATACTCGAAACGCCGCTAAAGCCGGGGACGCCGTATCGCCTGCAGTCTGGTGCCGTGCGAAGTTTGTCGGGCACCACGAAATCGCCTAGTCGACAGTTTGTCACACCGAAGGTTGAGAAACGTGATAGCACGTCGACGATCCTCAAGCGACCACCCTGATCGTGGCGCGTGCTGCACTGTTTCTCGACCGCGACGGAACGATTATCGCTGACGCGCACTACCCGTCACATCCTGATCAAGTGGTGTTAATCGATGGCGCAGCGTCGGCGATTGCGCGTGCGAATCTCGCGCGCGTTCCCGTGGTTGTCGTGACGAATCAGTCGGGGATCAGTCGCGGCCATATCACCGTTTCGCAATACGAATCCGTGCGTAACCGCGTCGATGCACTGCTGGCCGAACATGATGCACACGTCGACGCATCTTATCATTGTCCTCACTGGCCTGACCGCGACGGACCGTGCGCGTGTCGCAAACCGGGTATTGGTATGCACACCGACGCCGCGCATGCATTACAGCTGTCGCTCACTGCGTCTGTGTACATCGGCGATCGGTGGCGAGATGTGCAACCGGCATTGACCACCGGTGGTTTGGGGATCCTTGTGCCTGGCGAAGAGACGCACTTTGACGACATTACGCGCGCCAAGGGGCTGAACACACCGCGCGTTCGCGTGATCGACACCATTGGCGACGCCGTTGACGCGGGACTCGCGTGGATTCACGCCGCACGAGGCAGTGCGCAATGAATGCGCCTTTGCGCGTCGCGGTGCTCGCGTCAGGTGGTGGCTCAAATCTGCAAGCGCTCATCGACTACGTCGTGGATGAAGCTGCCGTAGCGATTGTGTGGGTGGGTTCCAATCGCGCGGTCGCCGGGGCGCTGGCGCGGGCGCGCAGCGCTGGAATCGAGGCAATGCTGATCGAAGATCCGAGCGACGGTGCGCGGATGCTCACAGCGTTGCGCGCCGCACGTGCGGATCTGTTAGTCCTCGCGGGCTATCTCAAACTGGTGCCACCGACAGTCGTGCACGCATTTCGCGGACGAGTGATTAACGTACACCCTGCATTGCTGCCGGCCTTTGGCGGCGACGGCATGTACGGCCGTCACGTGCACGCAGCAGTTCTCGAACACGGCGCGAAGTTATCAGGTGCGACGGTGCATTTTGTCGACGAGCATTACGATCGCGGCGCCATCATCGCACAGTGGCCCGTCCATGTCTTCGAGAACGACTCTGTCGACACACTCGCCGCTCGAGTCTTGCGCGTCGAACATCAACTCTTGCCGCGCGTGATCACCGCCATTGCGCATGGAACCGTTTCGCTCGCGAACGATGGTCGCGTCATCGGCAATGTGCCGCTACCTGCGTTTGAGGAGTTGTCGTAAGGCAGCGCGCATTCGCGTTTCTGCTTTCGGTCTCCCGTCTTGAGTCTCCCGTCTTGAGTCTCCCGTCTTGAGTCTCC
>JANXUN010000671.1 GCA_025356185.1 Gemmatimonadaceae bacterium | reverse complement strand
GGAGACTCGAAGCTTTCCCGCGGCGCGGGAAAGCGCTCAGTTGCGTCGTGCTCGGCGTACTCGTGTGCGGTTTGCAAAGTTGCGCTGAGCGAAACTCGCTCACGCAAAGCTCGTCGTGCACGTTGCTCGCCACGAGTCTGTCTGGGGTGCCGGCGTCGATCGTCGTTGGTGCGGCCGCAGAAGGAACGATCTCGCTGACCTCTAATGGTTGTTTTCCCGCAAGCAGCTCAACGTTCTTGGTGTCGAGCACTGATGCGACGATTGCAACCATAGCGCTCGTCGCAGGAACTGCCGTCGACGTGCGCGATGGTGAGTACCGTCAAACCGTCAGTGTGACTGGCCTGCGCACGGGCACAACGCAACTCACCGGCGACGCCGAGCGACTGGAGAACGGAGCGAGTGTCCGTCCTACAGTCGTGGCGCGCGTTTCAATCACAGTAACGCGCTAGGCGAGGTGTTGAGATAGATCGCACCGCGCCCGAATGTCGGTGCGCTGCTACGGCCACCGCGCCGGCGCAATCGTTGGCGATGCAAAACATCCCGTGGGGCCTACACCGCGCCACAACGTTGCGCCTGTCGCAGCGTACTGCGCTTCGGTCACCGCAAGGGCGCATCCGCCGTTTGTCGTCACGCCGTGTATCGCCATGATGCGGTGACGGTATCGATCCTCATTGATATTCACCCAACCAAATCCGTCAAAGCGAGCGATCTCACCGGCGTTGCCGCTGATGTACACTTCGCGCGGTCCACGCGCCCAGAGCCCGAGCGACAGCGGTCGTCCAAATGTGCGTTCGGCGGGTGTTGGCACATGAGCGCGCAAATTGGTGAGATCGAGATTCATCTCGATGTTTGACCATTGCGTCCCGTCGTAGTGCAGCAAAACGCTGTCGCCCAACGCCCACACATCGGTCGCGCTGCTACCGGAAATGCGCGCGATCGCCCGCGACGTCGGACTCGACATCGCACTCCACGTGCTGCCGTTGTATCGATAAATGCGCCCGCCATCGCCCGCTGCAAAAACGGCATTCGCAGAGGCGCCCCATACACTCAGCAACGCACCGGTGGCACCAGCGGATTCGTTCACGCACGATGTCGACGACGTGCAATGCAAGATGCTGTTGTCGCCGACCGCCCAGACGTTGTTGCCGGTTCCCCACACGGCGTAGTAATTGTCGCGCGCAGCGATGGGTCGCAGGCTGTCGCTTACGAGCGTCCATGCGCTTCCGGTAAACCGCATCACGGTGCTCAATGCGCCAACGGTCCAGGCGTTCGATGCACCGTCGCTCCACACGCCGTTCAGCAGTCGGTTCGCTTGCGTGCCGCCTGGCGGTGCATCGACGGTCCATTGTCCGCCGGTCCAGCGTGCGAGAAACGACTGGTTTCCCACCACAAATGCGCTGCTTGATGAATTGACGGCGACATCGCGCAACGACGGCTGATATGCTAGCACGTTCACGCCGCTCGCGGCAAATCGCTCGACGCGACCAAACATGGCGAACACGTATGCCGCGCCACCGGTGTTTGGAGTCCACGGCCGCGAGCCGGCAAACGTGTATCGTGAACGACCGAGCGAGACCCACGAATTTCCATCAAACCGATAGAACGCGCGATCGACATTTGCGCTGTCGCCGAACGCGTAAATCTCCGTCGGCGAAACGGCGGCGATATGGATCTGTCGGCCGGGTGAGAGGCCCGTTGTCGGAATTTGCGTCCATGTTGTGCCCGAGTAGCGAAATGCGTTGCCGCCAAAGTTCACTACGTACGCCTGCCCAGGCGTGTTGCACTGCAAGTCCATGCGCCCGGCCGTTTGCGGCGTCGTTTGCGCAGTCCACGCGGTTCCGTCAAATCGATACAGCGCGCCAGTCGTCGATGCAGCAAACGCTTCGTTCGCACCGGTAATGCACACGCCAGTCACGGGCACTGCCAGAGGCAATGTGTAACGCGTCCACGTCGTGCCGTTGCCGATTACCACCGTGCCGCTTGGTCCGCCGGCGATGATGAGTTTGTTGCCCGCAGACGTTATGCTCGCGATCGATTGCAGCGCATCGGCCATGGAGGTCACACGAGCGATACTCGAACCATCATACCGAAACATGCCGTTGGTCGACGCGATGTAGACATCGTTCGTCGCGAACGCGGTCACGTCGGCAAACAGATTCGACCCTTGCACAAAGCTGAGAATCGGTCCGCTCACACGCCGCCACACTCCACTTTCCAAAATCGCGAGCTGCGGGCGGGGCGAGGCGTACTGCGCGGGCTCATCATTGTTTGTGAACGCAAACCCGTTCGTCAGCGCGAAAATTGTGGCGTTGCCCGATGCATCGGCGATGCCTGAAATCGGCGTCAACTCGCCCGCGCTTGGACTGTTAACGCCGTCTGCTGGAGAGTCCTTGCCGCCAAGTCGCAACCCGTCATCGCCAACCCAACTCGTTGCCGCGAATCGCGTCATCGACAAGTCGATTGGTGGGATGGTTGGCACGCGACCTTGCGACACTTCAAATGGTCCAAGCGGCACCGCACTGTCGAACGCGTCACCCAGCACATTGCGTGTCGAATCACCCAACGCGAGCGTATCGCTGACAAGAGCAGCGGCGACGTACAGCGCGCAACCGTCTCGCCCCAGAGCAGCGCTTACCGCGAGGCACGGCCCGAGATCGACAGGCATCGACAGCTGTTGACTGCCGACTGCGACAGGCGCATACACATGCGACAGGATTGCAAATCCATCGGCGCTCACGTACGCAGCTGCGAGAAAAATCCATCGTGCGCCGGCCATTTGCTGTGCCGATGCGACCGTTGTGAGTTGTAGCGTGACCGATCGCGTCGACGCGTTCTGTGACGTAGGCAGCAGCTCTTTGTTGACGCACGAGCCCAGCATGGTGAACGCTGAGAGTGCGAACACGGCGCGCAGTGCACGCGCGCGAAAACACGTCAGAGTTGTGTTCATTGCTGTGCCTCACGCCGCGCGCCAACCGAAAACACCAACGTCGCACCGTATCCGTTGGTGCGAATCTTTCCCGTATCAAACGTTCCGTACATCCCGTGCAGTGTGAGTCGCGTCGCTGAGTGAAGTCCCGCGCCCTCGACGCCAACGGTTGCACCGACTCCGCGCATCGCCGCGCCGATCAGCGCGTCAGAGAACGACAATCCCGATTGCCACCGCACATCGGCACCCATAACAAACCCCGCACCGAGTGGTCCGCCGCGCACTGTGCCAACGGATGCTTCGAGGTACTTCCCCGATGATCCCGCGACCTTCTTTCCGGTCGCGTCGGAGTATTCGGTTCGCGCGCGTGCGCCAATTGCCATGACGCCTTCGCGCCAATCGGCGTTGCCAAATAAATACTGCACGGAGCCCGTTACCTGCGGTCCCAGCGTATAATTGCTGCTGGTGTCGCTCGACGCGGCGCCAACCTGCAATAAATCTTTGCCATAAAAATCGCCAACCAGCAGGGCGCTCACACGGTTTGCGCCCAACGTGCGGTCGTATCCAACACTTAAGTGTGCGGCCATTCCCGGTGTGATTCGTGTGTCTGACGCTCCCGAGCCCAGTGCCAACGCAATCGGTGAGTATTCCGACCGCTTTTCGCCAGATGCAGCGAACGCCATCGCCCAGTCATCGCCGTGAATCGCATGTACAGCACCGAGTGTTGCGCCAAAACCTGTGCCGAACATCGCGACAGGCATTTGCAACGAGGGTGCTGCTAAGGCCTGAAGCGCGGTGGTTTCGCTGGAATTCAGTTTGACCTTTCCGCTCGGCAGATTGACGCCGAGCGTGATCATCGAAGCCTCGTCAAATATTGTGCGAGACACACGTACCTTTGCGTCCGTGGGTCCGTAGATCTTTGCGAGACTTCCTTCACCGTCGGACAGATGCACGGCACCAAATGCACCAGCGCCCGAGAGATCAGCGCGCCACGCGCCCCATTCTCCGCGAATGCGAAATGGTAGCGCGACTTCGGCGACGTCAGCGATGCTGCCGCCGGACTGGTTAATGGGCGCCACAAAGTGCCAGCCGGCGATGACAGGGGCGATGCTCCATCCCGTTGAGGGGATGAGCGACTGCGCTGAAGCGCGCGCAGTCACGAAAGCCGACAGCATCGTCGCTGTTGCAATCGTTGCGCGCATGCGAACCGCGTGTGTTGGCGTGGACGCGATACTCACGGCGTCACCCGCACTACAAAGATGATTTGCAGCGATCCGCTCGCTGCAAGCGGCGCGTCGGCGGCATCGGCGGGTCGCGATGTTGCACCGACTGGTGTGTTGATACTCATCACGCCCATATCCAGCACGCGCGCCAAGCTGTTCGCGATAGCCGACACCCGTGGACCAGACGATGACACCGATGATGCGACGGTTTGTGTGCGGGCCGCCTCAAATGTGCCGTCAATGTGCACGGCTTCTTGATACGACTTGACCGCGCGATCGGCATCGCCGAATGCATCCGCTTGCACACCTTTGCCGTAAGCAACGAGCGCGGCGAGCTGCACCGTCTGCTTTCGCTCAACGCGTGTGCGCTCTGTCGGGGTGAGCGCGATGCCGAGTTTATCGAGCAGTTGCAATGCAAGCGCCTTCTCTGCGTCAAGTACGCGAGCCAGCGGCGCCTCGGCCGTGAGCAGTTGAATCACGGTGCCACTGACGACATCCACCACGCGCGCACTCAGCCGAACATTGCCATTTGGTGCGCGTGCCGCGTCGCCGAGTAACAGCCGGCGTGCACCAACGAGTCGGCCGACGCGCGGTGCGTCACGCAGCGTCAGCACGCCTTTGTCAACCAATCGTGTTTCACGCAGCAGCGCGTCCGTCGACATGCGCTCGACCAGCGACAGGCTGGGCGTTACCGCGAGGTCGGTGGTGAGCAGGGCGGCGAGTCCGTACGCGAGCGGATCGAGCACGGAATCTCGTACGGCGACGTTGAACGGCAGCACCGCAAACGAGCGCGCGGGAATCTTTGAAACGTCAAGCTGCGCCTCGCGCTGAATAGCGAGTTTGGCGGCACGATCGGCGCTGGCGAGCACCGCAGTGCGCTGCGCCGTTTGATTCGTTGCGCATGACGACGTGATGGCAAGCATCGCGACCGCGAACGCTGCATGATTGAAACGTTTACCGAAATGCATGTTGACTCCTGTGTAGAGCTTTCCGCGATGTCTTACAACTCGGTTTGCACGCCGAATCCCACCACATGCCATTCGTTGTCGATCTTTGACGCATACAACATGACGCGAAAGGTCTTCTTACCGCCGCGCCACTCGGCGTCCAGCAAACACTCGGTCTGAAAGCCGCCACTCCACGCCTCGGGCGCCGACGCGAGTCGTTCAAAGCCGACAGCGAAATCTTTTGCCGTGTTGGTGAGCTTGATCAGCTCTGCGCGCGTGACCGCGTCACCGCCGATTGCCGTGAGCTTCGCAACATCGCGGTATTGCTGATGATTGAGCAGCGTTACGAACGCGTTGCTGACTGTGCGCGCATCGTCGAGGTTTGCGCCAACGGCGCGACTCGCCGACGCGGGCGGAGATACGGGAGTGGTAGCTGACACTGACGCCGCGGGTGCAGAGCTGGCCGATGTACCAGGCGGCGTAGATCCATCGCGCGCACCGTCTTGGTGCGTCGGTAATGTCGTTGATTGCGCAGCGCGTTGCGTGATCTGCGGTGCGCGCGGCGGCGTCTGCGGTCGCGCTAAGGAATCGCCCGCGGGAGAAACAGTGCCGGGTGTTGCCGACGCTCGCGCCGGCGCAGGTGCAGCGGCCGTTC
>JANXUN010000663.1 GCA_025356185.1 Gemmatimonadaceae bacterium | reverse complement strand
GGCTTCGCGAAAAATCGGACAGGGTAGGCATGACGCGAATGTAGCGCACGATCGCGACTTCGGCCCGCACCTCGGCAGGCAGGCCCTCGCGCGCCATATTTCCCTCGCGACGATTCCCGCGTCGACTCGCACATTCACATCTGGCGTCTCATGAACAAAAAAGAAAAGTCCATTGTGGGGCTCTCCACCGTAGCCACCATCATGGCCGGAACGCTGCACTACACGCATTTCAATGTGGTGGTGACGTTTGTCGTCACGGCCGCTGCGCTGGCGTTACTCGCGATGCTTGTTGGCGATGCGACCGAGCAACTCGGCGCACGACTGGGACCAGGTGCCACGGGCATTTTGCAATCGGCGCTGGGCAACTTGCCTGAACTGTTCGTCTGTATTTTTGCGCTGCGCGCGGGTCTTACCGACGTCGTGAAGGCGGCGCTGGTTGGGTCGATTTTAGGCAACTCGCTGTTGTTGTTTGGCGTGGCGCTGTTCTTAGGCGGCATCAAGAACGGCAAGCAGTATTTTGCGTCGGAACCGCCGAAGATGATCGCGACGCTCATGATGCTTGCGGTCGCGGCACTCATGATTCCGACGCTCGCGAAAGAGTTGCACGCGCCCGCCGAGGCGCACATTGGTGGATTGAGCGTGGCGTGCTCGATCGTGCTATTGGTGGTGTTGGCCGCGAATATCTACTTCTCGGTGAAAGGCGATTCGGCCGTGGTACCGCCGCACGCGGCGCCCGAGCACGCGCCGTGGAGCATGGCGCTCACGCTCGGCGTGCTTGGTGTTGCGTCCATCGGTGCCGCCGCAGTCTCCGAATGGTTCATCGACGGACTGCAGCCGGCGATGGCGATCTTAGGGATCAACCAGACGTTCGCCGGTTTGGTGGTGGTCGCGATTGCTGGCAACGCGATCGAACATTTGGTTGGCATTGAGTTGGCCCTCAAAAACCAGGCCGATTATGCGGTGAGCGTCATTCTCAATAGTTCGCTGCAAGTCGCGCTGGGATTGATACCGGTGTTGGTGCTGCTGTCCTATGTGCTTGGCGGACCCGTGCTCACGCTCGTGTTGCCGCCGCTGTTGGTTGCTGCACTGTTGCTCACAGCGATCGTGACAGCGTTTGTCGTGTATGATGGCGAGTCGATCTGGTTGGAAGGGCTCGCGCTTGTCGGACTGTACGTCATCGTCGCTGCGGCATTTTGGTGGGGCTGATGGCGCCCCATGGGAACTGACGCGATCCGCGAGTAACGCTAGCCGCGTGCTACGCGCATCACTTCGTCGAGCGTGGTGACGCCGGCGCGTACGAGGCGAAAGCCGTCTTCTTGCAATGTGCGCATGCCCTTTTCGACGGCGAGCGCACGCAGTTCTTCGGAGCCACGCCTTCCTTGCACTTCGACGCGCAAGTGATTGTCCATCACGAGCAGTTCGTGAACACCGGTGCGCCCGCGATAGCCGGTGCCGCGGCACTCATCGCAGCCGCGGCCGCGCCAAATCGTTTCCAGATTGAGCGCCGCGACATCGATGCGACGCGCTGTCGCTTTGTCGGGCTCGGTCGCGTACTTGCACTGTGGACAGATTACGCGCACCAGTCGTTGTGCGAGAACAGCGTCGACCGTGCTGGCAACAAGATACGATGCGACGCCAAGATCGAGCAGACGCGTGAGTGCCGTCGGCGCGTCGTTAGTGTGCAAGGTCGATAACACCAGGTGGCCGGTGAGCGCCGCTTGCGTCGCGATTTGCGCCGTTTCCGGGTCACGAATTTCACCGACGAGAATGATGTCAGGATCTTGACGCAACAGCGCGCGCAACGCGCTCGCGAACGTCACGCCAACTTTTTCGTTGACTGGCACCTGCGGCACGCCGGGAAGTTCGTATTCAACGGGATCTTCGACCGTGAGAATCTTTTCGCGACCGGTGCGAATCATCTCAACCGCAGCGTACAACGTTGTGGTTTTGCCCGAGCCCGTGGGACCCGTGGCCAACACAATGCCGTGCGGACGCGAGATCACTTCAGCAAACAGTTCGAGCGTATCTGCTGCCATACCCAAATCGGTCAGTGTCACGCGCCCGCGGTCTTTGTCGAGCAGACGCAGCACCACGCTTTCGCCACGCAGTGTTGGCACGGTCGAGACACGTACGTCAACATTGCGATTTTGTAAGCGCAATCGAATGCGACCGTCTTGCGGCAAGCGGCGTTCGGCAATATCCAAGTCGGCCATGATCTTGAGGCGACTGATAATCGCAGCGGTCAAATGCGGCGGTGGTGATGGAGCGGGCTGCAACACACCGTCCACGCGATATCGAACCCGCAGCCCATCGGCGTAGCCTTCAAGGTGCACATCCGACGCGCGCGCATCGAGCGCTTCGATGAGCAACAAATTGACCAACCGCACCACCGGCGCTTCATTCGCCAAATGAAGCAGATCGTCGAGCGGCAGTTCGTCGGCGTTCAGGGCACGCGAGTCGATGCTCAATCCCGCGATGAGCCCCTCAGCCGTGACGGTTTCCTGCGCGTACACACGTTGAATAGCGCTGCGAATGGACGTTTCGTCGTGTTGCTCAAGCACGATCGATGCGTTGAACATCAATCGCAAATCGTCGAGTGCGCGCGCTTCTGGCTCGGGAAGCCACGTTGCGATCACGAGCGTATCGTGCTCGCGACGAAGCGGCAACAGCGCATGCTGCTCAAGCCATTCCGCCGAGAGTTCGAACGACAGTCGATCGACGCTCAGCGCGGCGTTGTCGGACAGCGCGAACAGTGCCGATGTGGCCACTAGCGAGACGCTCCCCGCGGATCGCTGCCAGGCGGACGGCGTACACTATCGCGAGCAGGCGGTTTGACTGGCGGCGTCGCTGGTTTAGCGCCCGCCTTCACTGTATCGGTCGGAGAGAAGTGCGACTTCATCTCGTCTAGCGTAAGCAACTCGCTGCTCCCTTTCACCGCTTCGCGCAGACGATCGATGTCTTCGTCGCTGGACACAATGTGCGGTGTGAGAAACAGATACAGCTCGCTGACCTCGTGCGACTTTTGCGTATTGCCAAACAGCCCGCCGATAAACGGTATGCGGCTGAGCAACGGGATGCCCGAGGTTGTGTTGTTGGTGGTGTTGTCGGACAGGCCTCCAATCACCGTCGTTTGTCCATCGCGAATGAAGATTTGCGTCGTGGCCTCCCGCTTACTGATGATCGGCGCGTTGAACTGTACGTCGTTCGTCGCGCTGTTGTTCGTTTGCTTCACAGCGAGGTTTACGTAGCCATCGGGATTGATCGTTGGCGTGATCGTAAGTGTGGTGCCCACGTCTTGGTACTGCACCGTGTTGACGCGATTGGTCGGATCATTCGGCACCGTTTGCGATGTTTGCACAAACGGCACGCTCTGTCCGACGTTGAGAATTGCTTCCTTGTTGTTCTGTGCAATCACCAGCGGCAGCGACAATACTTTTACATCGCCGCGCGTTTGCAGCGCGTTCACGGCGACGTTATAGCTCACCGCGCCTTTGCCGCCGGTCAACGCAAAGATGAAGTCGCGCGCGCTCGCTGCACTCGGCATCAGTGCCTGCGTGTCAGCAACGGCCTTCCCATTGCGCGTGCCCGACTTGGTTTGAAGTCCGGCGACGCCAAGGTTTAAGTCGTTCGAGCGCTGCACCTGTGCAATGCTCACTTCAATGAGCACTTGCAGCGGACGTAAATCGACAGTGCCGAGCAGCTGCTGCACAAGTGTCCAATCTTCGGTTGTCGAGCGCACCAACAGCGAGTTGGTGGATTCTTCCGCCACGATGCGAATTACCTGTGCATTGGACAGCGCGTTACCGCCGAGCAACCCCTGTGTGAGCTGTTGCAATGCTTGCAATCCGGCGCCGCCGCCAAGTCCGCCGCCACCGCCGCGACCGCCCAACGCGCCTTGAATTGCCTGCTGCGCCCCCCCGCCACCGCCCGCGCCTCCAGCTCCACCGCCACGTCCGCCGTTTGCGCCAGCGGGATTGTTTGGTCCGGCCGGTCCAAAAACCTGAAATCCACCATTGCCGTTTCCCACGACGGTTTGCGTCTGCTGTGTTGTGCCGGTGCCCGTGAGCAGGTTCATCAACACGGGCGCGAGCGTAACCGCGTTTGCGTGTTTGAGACGATAGGTGAAGAGTCGAAGCTGCGTCGCGTTTGCCTGCTGACGTGCAGCGGCAGCCGCCGCCGCTTGTTGCGCCTGGATCGATTCATTGGGCGTGCCTTCAATGCGGATGAGCGACGGGCCTTCGGTCAGCTTGAGTTGATTGGACTCAGCGATCCCTTTCAACACATCCAACGCGCCAGCTTTGGAAATCGCCTGACCCATGCGTAGCGTGATGCGCTTAGCGGGAATGTTACTGAGCGCGACGTTGAGTCCGCCCGCTTCGGCAATCGCTGACAACACAAGACGCAAATCCTGCTCCTGAAAATCGAGCACGAACCCGTCCGGCGTTTTGCGAACCAGTGTCGTATCGAGCTTGGTTGACACGGGGGGCTGATCCGGCCCAGGTGGCGTCGTGGTGCTATCGACGCGTCGCCCACCGCGTGCGCGCTGCGCGTGTGATGTCGATACGGCTACCGCAAGCAGCAGCGGCACGAAAAGCAATCGCGTTCTCATGGGGCTCCAGACTTCATCGCGAGGATATCAAATGACTCGCCCGCGGACGACGTGAAATGCACCACGCCACGGGTTATTACACGAACGGTGTACAGGCCAAGTCGATCGCCAACGTGCACGATCACGGGCGCGGCGTCGCCGAGTTTGCAGGTGGCAAAGCTGCGATTGTCGCCGATAACCGCGGTACCAATGACGATTGGCCGAATCGGCGGCGCAGCGGCGATTGCCGACTCACTCGCTTCGCCCGGTAGACGATAACGACTCGCGGGAGCGGTGCGATCGGGTGAAAACGGATCGCGCTCGACGGCCTTCGCGATGTCCGGCGATGTTGCTCGTGCAACGGTCGTGAGTGAGTCACCGATGTTCAATGCCGTGAGAGGCACGGTGACAGGTCCACCGGCGTTGAGCGCCACGACAAGCGCCCAACCCGCGATAAAAATCGATGCGAGCAACGCGATGCCGGCGGCGCGAACGTTCGGTCGAGAATACAGATCGCGATCGATCATGGCGCTTTGTGTTCGGTTGCCGTGGGTAGCGCGGCAGTCGCGCTGCTATCGGCGCGCAACGCGAACGCCGTCACTGTCGCCGAAAGCGACAACGTTTCGCTGGCGTCGTCCACGCCGCGGTTGACGCGCGCGATGTCGAGGCGATCGACGCGCACAAGCTTGGATCCCGCTTCGAGTGCGCGCAACATGCTCAGAATTCCGCGTAAATCAGATTCGCCGCGAACCTCGACGCGCAGCGAACGTACGCCGGACGGCAACACCGTGGCAGGACGTGTCGCAGCGTCTTGCAGCCACACGCGGCTCGCGCGTGCCACGTCGCCGAGGTATGTCGCGAGTTCAGCGCTGGCCATTACGTCATCGCGGCCAACGAACAGCCGCGGTACGGTCATGCGCATTGCGGAATCTGCGCGCTGCTGCAGCTGCGGATGTTCGCGCGCGGCGGCAATCGCACTGCGTTCACGCGCGAGTGCGTCGCGTTCGGTCGCAACCTGCTGGCGCATATCGTCCAGTGACGCCAACCACGGTTTGATTCCAAACACAAACAGCAGTGCGGGAACGAGCACCACAGCGCCCCACGTGACTGCGCGGCGGTCGCGCGACGACATATCGGCGAACATCATCGCGTTGCTCCGCGAGTTGCAGAAGGCGGAGTCTGCGGCGCCGCTCTCACGCTTCCGGCGGGCGCGGTCGTAACTGTTTTGGGCGGCGATGTGAGCAGTCGCGCCGCGATCGTGAAGCGCTCTGACGGTTCGCCATCGTTTGACACTTCGCGACGCACCGGTGCCGCGGCGCGCACCTCTGTGAGTCCAGGCGTTTGTGCGAGTTCGTCAAACACCGTTGATGCGCGTGCGGCAGAGCCATCGACAACAACAGAATCGCCTCGTCCACGAAATGTCATCACGTACGCGTTTTCGTTCAGGTGCATCGCAATCGCGGACAACAGCGGTGACCAGTGCGATGCCGAACGCTCGGCGTCGTTGAGCGCAGTCAATTGTCGATACGCTGTCTCGACGCTGGTGCGACCAACCAGTGTCGTTGACAGTTGTTGCTTGAGCGACGCGCGTTCGCGCTGGACCGCGGCCAGTTCGCGCGAAATGCCCCACTGCGCAAACGCGCCAGCTACAAGGAGCATCAGTGCGGCCGCACCAGCGAGCGTGATCGCGATGCGCTGCGCGCGACGTTCACGCTGTGCACGCTCGTCGTCCGTGCGCAGCACGAGTGTCGTGGCGCGCGTCGCAAACGCGGCCGCGAGGATGGCGGGATCGTCGATCGACGCGTCGTGTACAGCAGGCGCCGTGGATTGAATCGTGGAGTCAATCGCGCTGAGCGCTCTCGAAATGGTTTTGCGTTGTTCGGGAGCGCCAATCACGCCGATGCCAATGGCACCTCCGCCAACCGCAGCGTGCGCACGCACGGTGGCGGCAATCGCCGATGCATCGAGAGCGCCCGCGCGAAACTGCCGCACATCTACGAGCGTGGTGCCGGCAAGCAGCAAAAGAACCGTGTGATCCGCGTGAAGCACCAGAATCGATGCGCGCTGTCGAGCGAACGTCGGCCACAGCGTCGTGAACGCAGACAGCCATGCGCTTTCTTCTGGCACGACCGACTGCACGGCCCAACCTGCGTCCCGCGCGGCGAGATGGACGCCGGTAAGCAGGCGCAACGGCGACGCGGTCACGACGCTCGGCGCGACCGAGCCTGCTCGCGCAGCGCCACGCGCTGCAACGGCGATGATCTGCGGTCCGCGTGCAGCGACGAAATATCTCGCGGCGGTGCGAGACAACAGTTGCTCTGCGTCGCGCTCGCGCAGCGGCGGCAAGTCGATCGTTCGCGTTGATGCGAGCGGATTGCTCAGTGCGATGCTGAGCGTACCAGCACCTCCCACGCGCGTGGCAAGCGTGCGCAGCGCGTCGGTGAGCGTTGGCCAAGCGCCAGTGTCGGACTGCGGCTCAAGCGCGATGCGCATGGCGTGCGGCGCGGCGACAACGAGGTTGGTCGCACTTAAGGCGACTCCCAGCGAACTTACCACTGCTTCCATCCGATTGTTGCTTGCTGACCACGTTCGACAATCGCGACGAGACGAGCGGGCTGCGATTGCGGCCCGCCTCGCGCAATGATCGTGAGTTCGACTTCGCGGGTGTCGACGGTGGTGCGAGCGCTAAGTCGCTGCGTGGCCGCGCTTGTCGCGGCCGCTTGCGCAGGACTTTGCGGACGTCCGCGCTGTGTCGCTTGCATGACTTGCGCGACCGACGTGATGCGTCGACCTGCGGAGCGCAGTTGTTCGATGTTTGCAACAATCACATCTGTCATTCCGGGCAGCACGCGCAACACGGCCGCGGGCGCAGTGTTGAGGTTAATGAAGCCGTTGCCACGCGTCGTCATGTACGGACTGACGGTGGCGTAGATCTCCGGCGTCATGCCAATCACGTCGAGCAAATCTTCGACCTCACGAAACGGTCCATTCTGCGGCAACGCCAATCGCGACGCCTTGATGTAGTTGTCCTTCTCCGCACCGCGTGGGCGTGGCAAATCATCTGCATCGCGCCAGTCGAGCATGGCTTCCGACAGCGCGTCGGCGACGGTTGCATCGCGGAGCACGAACGTGAAAAACGTGTGCAATTCGGCTTCGGTCATCGTATTGATGTTGATCTTGGTGCCGAGATCTTGTGCGCGCACGTCGACGATGGTGCTGTCAACCTTGATCTGGCCCGAGTACAGCGAATCGACATCCAACCACGGATCTGAGGAACGCAGAATCGCAGCGCGCGCATTTGCTGTTGCGACCCGAAGCGCATAGTCCAGTCGGGCGTGCACTTCGGCCAGTGCCCCCGCGGCGGCCGCGCGTTCGACGCCGCGCTCGGAGGTATCCATGCCAAGCACTCGGCGTTCTCGCGCATCGAGACTAAACTCGAGCGCGACGGCGGCGATAGCCACGACGAGCCACAGAGCGGTCATCAGTGCGACGCCACGACGTGGACGACTCGCGCTTGTCGACCGCGCGCAGCGTGTCCGAGCAATTGACGCGCGTGCGATTGCCGACGTTGCGATGGGCGTCATTGCGATGGGTGTCATTGCGCTGGGCGTCATTGCGTGCCCATCGGAAAGATGAGCGGTAACTGCAAAATCGCAGGAATCTGCGCACCATCAAATGGGAGCAGCGACACGCGTACTGCGCGCGGGGTGATGGTCGCGGCTTCGGATGCCGGCAGCCACCGATGCGTGCGATTGTCGAGAAATTCCACGGTCATGCCGCCAATCGATGCTTCAAGCTGCCGACGTTGCAACGGCGTCGCGTTCGATGTTTGATACTCGATCGTGAGTCCTGACTCCGGCGTTCCCGCATCGCCGTCAACAAACAGGCGAATGCGCACGCTGGGTGCCATTGCCGGGTTTGGAGCCGAGGTGGTGAACGTAATCTCGTCGCCGGTCGACGCCGCAGCGCTTATGGTGCTGGTGCTGGACGACATTGCTGATGACGAGATAGACCGCGTTCCGCCGCCGCGTGGCACGCCGCCCGTTTGAATCGCGACCGTGCCCGACGCGAGCCACATGCGCAGCGTTTCGCGCAGCGCCGCTGCGCGTTCCATGTCAATTGTTGAAGAGTTGATGATGTTGCGATGGTCGATGATGGTGCCCAACGCCGCCGTACCAAGCGTCGCCATCAAACCTGTGATGAGCAGGCCCACGATGAGCTCCATCAACGTCATACCGCGGCGTTGACGTCGCTGCGGGATGCGCACGCGCGTTACGGACATCGCTATCGACCTCCGCGCGTTGCGATCGGTGGCCGACGATAGACTGCGCTGTGCAGCGCATACACACCGTCTGGCCACGTCACCGATACGACAACATCATAGAGTCCGCCCACATCGCTACGCGGGCTGGCCGTAGTGGCCCAATGATATTCGTCAAGCGGTTTGTCGAACTGTCCCTTTGCCACTGAGTCCGGCAGCGACGTCATTTCGTTGTAGTTCAGGAGCGCGAGAAAATCGAGTCGCTGCGTCGCGAGCGCTTCAACTTCGATCGCGC
>JANXUN010000554.1 GCA_025356185.1 Gemmatimonadaceae bacterium | reverse complement strand
CGAGTTCATTAAGTGGATCGACGGCACCGGTGTTGGTGGTGCCACCATTGGCGACAACGCAAAATGGCACGCGACCCGCGGCGCGATCGGCGTCAATCGCTTTTTGCAAGGCGTGAATGTCGAGCCGAAAGTTTTCGTCGGTAGCGACGATGCGTCGTTGATTGGCATGAAAGCCGATCACGCGCAGCCCTTTCGCCATCGACGAATGTGTTTGATCGGAGCAGTACACAATCGCGCGATCGTTTGGACCACCGAGTTTTACTTCGCGCGCGGTGGCGATCGCGGAGAGGTTGGCCATCGAACCACCGCTGACCATGATACCACCGGCGTTTTCGCCGAGTCCACAGAGTTTGGCGAGCCAATCGATGACATTGATTTCGATTTGCGCCGCGGCGGAACCAGCAAGCCAATGTCCGGCGAACAGATTGTGTCCGCTGGTGAGCAGATCGCCGATGACGCTGACGAAGTTGATCGGGCTGGGGACGAACGCGTAAAAGCGCGGGTGATCGGCTTTGAACGAGTTTGGAAAGACGTCACGCGCGAGGATGTCGAGGAGCTCGCCGACGGGCGTGGGAGTTTCTGCGAGATCGGTGCGCAGCAGGGTCTCGGTTTGCGCCCTGCTTAATGACTGCGAGGTGTGGTGATCGCGGTTGTGCTCGAAGTGGTGGATGACCATGTCGAGGGCGCGAGATCCCAGGTCGCGCATGGCGGGATTGGGCAGGTGCAGCGGCGGGAGTTGGTGTTGCGTCATTCGGATGGGCGCGCTTCGAGGAAAGCAGGAAGGAGGGACTGCGATAGGAGGCAGGGAGCAGAGTCTCCTGCCTCCACTACTGCGGGGAGCAGAGTCTCCTGCCTTCTGTCGACGCAACAATAGGGTACTGCTACAGCATCATCTTTGCTCGGCGATCAGCAGGAGCCCCTTCTTGGCGGGGATCGTGATTGATGCGCCGGGTTTCCATGTTGCGGCGTTTTGAAAGTCGGCGATTGCGGGCGCGCGAAGCGTTGCGCGCGCGGGATTGATGCCGAGCGCTTTCCAATTGATGTGGAGTGTCACGCGCGTGTCGGCATCGTTCCACGAGCCGAGCGCGATCATCGCACTGCCAGCTTTTGTGAACGTGGTCGCAAGAACGTTTGCATCGCTGGTGGTGACGGGGTCATGTCCAGACCACCAACCGTGCATGTGACTTTGTTGAATGCCGAAGGCATCCCACGCTTTCCAGAGCGGCGCAGGATCGCCCGACCACGGCAGTCGCGCGGTCATACCCATGGTCATCCCGCGCCACGGATTGCCACCTTTCTCGAGCATTTCGCCCATCAGACCAAAGGGAATACCGGAGATTTCGACGAGCCAATAATCGGGGCGCGAGTCGTAATCGAAGTATTCGCCAAACCACAGGCGGTTGATAAACGGAAAGTGTTCGAGATACAGATTCGCGCTCGATGCAAAACCGTCGCGCGGATTGTACTGATTGGCCGAATGCAGATCGAGCAGCGCGCCGGGATTGCCGCGATCGAGCACTTTTCGCACGCGCTTCATGGTGATGCGATCGAATGCGACGTCGTCGAGATACAGGCCGTCGATTTTTTCGTGCTGCACCAACCAGTTGAGCCCTTCGATGTAAAAGTTGTGCCAGCGCGAGACGCCACTGTTCACCACTGCAGCATCTTTGATTTCGGGCACGTGCCACGCCGCGATGTAGTCGTCACCTAAATGTTCTTGCAGCCACGAGTAGCCGCCGCCGGGTCCGTGCGAAAGCACTTCGTCGCCGAGTGAGCGGAGCGCGAAGATTTCGGGCGCGTGGTTGGTGAGCTCGCGCACGGTGTAGTAAATCTTGGTGCGCATGTTTTTCGCGTGCGACGAATCGATGTACGCGCGCATTTGCGCGGGCTCAAGAAACGGATAATTGATCCACGGATTCACTCGTGTCGCATGGTGCACGTTTATGGTGTTCGCGCCGCGGCCTTGTGCCGAATCGACGGGAACGAACGCGTGAAAGAATCGCGTGGACCACTGCCCTTTGGTGTCGAGCGGTTTGAAGGGCGTGATCATCAGGCGAAAATCGAATCGCAGCGAATCGCCAGCGGCAAGCGTGTGTCGGCCGCTGTAGCAGGAGACGGTGACTCGATCGGAGTGTGTGACGCGTGTTGCGGTGCCGCGTGCCGACTTGTTTCGCAATGACTGACGAGTTACTGCGACAGATGAGGGTACGATGTCACATCCGCCGTTGCCGTTGTTGGCCCACGACGTTGGCGCAATCAGCGGTTTGGACAAATAGAAATTCGTGTTGAGCGGGCGGACGTAGTGTTCGTCCTTGAGTGTGAACTGCACTCCCGCGTTCACGTCGCCGAGCCATGCGGCGTCTTGGTTCTTTTTCGCCACGTCCCATGTCCAGTGAAACGTGTCTGGGCGAATGCCGCCTTTTTGGCCCAGGCCCATCATGTATTTCGCAGCGTCGGCGTTGATGGGCAGCTCGAGCACGATGTTGTCGAGTATCGTGCGCGCGTTGGCCGCAAGTGACACGGTGTATTCGACGGTGCCGTCAAACTCGAGCGTCGCGTTACTGTGCAGTGTGAGTGCACCCGACGATTGTTTCGTGTCCCACGACACGGCGCCCGCGGCGCGCTTGGTGATTTTTGGTGCAGCGCCAGTGAATGCGATTACGCTGCCTTTGTCGTTGCGCACAACAAGTTTGGCTGGTGCCGCGAGAATGTCGCGCGACGTTTTGCCGATGGCGGTGTTGTTCGCGTTAAACGACGACGTGATGCGTGCCGGCATGCCGTCGGCGCCAAAGGTGAAGCTTCGGCCAAGCAACGAGATGGTGCGGCCAGCGAGCTTGAGCGGTGTGTACGGCGCGGCCACAGCGTCGTCGACAGCCAGCTGCGAATTGAGCCAGCGCAACCGCGTAAGATTGGCAGGAGCATCGTCGCCGTGATTGACGGCAACGTTATTCGATACGTGCAGCGTGATGGGAATGGCGTGCGATGCACCGCCGCGCGCAGTGATGGTGATTGTGCCGGAGTAGTCGCCCGCCGCTGTCGTTGACGGAATGTTCACGCCAAACCACAGCGCTTGCACTTTGCCCGAGTCGACGTGCAGCGCGCGCGTGAAGTTTGCGCCCGACCAATCGGTGCCTTGTACGTTGAACGACATTATCGCGCTTGCCGGAATTGATTGCGTTCCGCCAACACGCGTGAACGCTGTTGCGCGATACGACAACGAATCGATTGCACGACGGTGCGCCCAGACACCAATCTGCCACGTGTACGCTTCGCCACGATCGGCGTTCCCACGAAACGGCATAAACGCGCCACGCTCGGCCCACACGTGCGGAATGTCATCGATCATGCGAATGGAGTTCTTGCGATCTTCAGCGAATGCAAGAAATGGTTCGTTCGCGTATCGCGCACGCAGTGTGTCGCTTTCCGCAGCGCCCGCGATGTATTCCATTTGCGTGAAGCGCGAGAAATCGTTCACCGCGTCAAAGCCGATCGTTGTCGCGACGGGCAAACGATTCACGGCGAGCTGCGAGGTGCTTTGCGTGGGACGGCTGAGCGGCGCGAGCCGGTTACGTGATAGCCACGCGGTGTCGGCGGTTTGTTGCGGCGGGCGATAAGTAATCTTGGGGTAGTTGGACTTGAACGTGCCGGTGTACGGCATGTAATAGACGTAGTAATCGCCGGCAGTGGTCGCTTGAAATACGAGCTCGCCGAGTTCGCGCGAGTCGGTGATGCGCCGGATGTTGGTGACGCGCTGCTGCGTCGTGGCGGAGAACACGACGAGGTTGACGTCTTGCGGTGCTTTGTCGCGACGGCGCCAGGGGATTTGCGCGAAGACGGCGTCGGCGGGTTTGTCGACGTGAACGACGGCGCGGTGATTGCCGAGGGTGTCGGGTTCCCAACTGCCGGTGCCGTAGCGGAGCGCGGGCGTCGATTGCGCGACAAGTCGCGAGGAGATCGCGG
>JANXUN010000656.1 GCA_025356185.1 Gemmatimonadaceae bacterium | reverse complement strand
GTTCTGCACCATCGAACCGAACGTCGGCATGGTCGAAGTTCCCGATCCGCGTCTCGACAAGCTCGCCGAAATCGTGCAACCCAAGCGCACGGTGCCGTCGGTGGTGCAATTCGTCGACATCGCGGGTCTTGTGAAGGGCGCATCGGCCGGCGAAGGGCTCGGCAATAAGTTCTTACAAAACATTCGCGAGACAGATGCGATTGTGCATGTGATTCGTTGCTTCGAAGATCCCGACGTGACGCATGTCATGGGTCAACCCGATCCCGCACGCGACAAGGAGATTATCGAACTCGAACTCGCGCTGAGTGATTTAGCCACTGTCGAAAAACGGTTGGACAAAGTGCGGCGCTCCTCACGCACTGGTGATAAAGAATCGCTCGCGGAATTACCTGCGCTCGAAGCCGCGAACACCGCGTTGTCCGCTGGTACGCCGCTCTGGCGTGCAGGGATGTCCAAGGACGCGTTAGCGCAATTGAACGGCATGATGTTGCTCACCGCGAAGCCCGTGCTGTATGCCGCGAACGTGACCGACGCCGAACTCGCAGGCGACGAAGGTGCCTACCTCAAAGCATTGCGCGCAGCGGTCGCGGCGACCGGCGAGCATGCGGAGATCGTTCCGTTTTCGGCGAAGATCGAAGCCGAACTGGCAGAGTTGCCGCCAGAAGAGCGCACAGAGTTTCTCGCATCACTCGGCATCGAGACCGCAGGACTCGACCGATTGATTCTTGCGGGCTATCACCTGCTTGGACTGTACACGTACTTCACCGCCGGCGAGCAAGAAGTGCGCGCGTGGACCATTCACAAGGGCGACACGGCGCCGCAGGCCGCTGGTGTGATTCACACGGATTTTGAGCGTGGGTTTATTCGCGCGGAAACCGCCTCGTATGTCGATTTCGTTGCGCATAACGGATGGAAGGGCGCGAAAGAAAAGGGCGCGATGCGCTCAGAAGGCAAGGAGTACGTCGTTGCCGACGGCGACGTGTTGCTGTTCCGGTTTAATGTGTAACGACTCGACGCTCGTGGCTCTTTCTATGCGGTTCCGTGTACGACGGGAGATGCGCGCTCGACTTTCCCGACTTGGCTTGGCGACACGGCTCGCCATTGTGGCATTGCATCCGTTTCGCGCGATGCACGCGCAGGACGCCACTGCTCCCGCAAGCGTGGCAGCGCATGCGGTGGCGCCCTTTTTTGTCGGCGAAAAGTTGGAGTACGATATCAAGTTTTCGGCGCTGAAGGTCGGCACCGGGAGCATGGAAGTGCGCGAGATCACAGATGTGCGCGGCGTTCCGTCGTGGCACACCATATTCGGGCTCTCGGGAAAGTTCCTGTTCTATAAGCTCAACGACAAATACGAATCGTGGTTTGACCTCGCGACACTCAGTTCGCGTCGATACTTGCAAGACATCGAAGAGGGCAATTACAAGCCCAAGCGTCGCTACGAGATTTTCCCTGAGCGCAGCGTCTATTCGCTCAACGGTGAACCCGAACAACCGTCCGTCGCCGATCCACTCGACGACGGTTCGTTCTTGTATTTCGCGCGGACAATTCCGCTAGAGGTGGGCAAGACGTACACGCTCACTCGGTACTTCAAGACTGACGGCAACCCCGTGCGCATTACCGTTTTGCGCAAAGATACGGTTGACGTTCCTGCTGGACGTTTCACCGCATTCGTGCTGCAGCCTACGTTTCAGTCGAAGGGGCTCTTTAGCGAGGACGGTCACGCCGAAGTGTGGATCACCGACGACGATCGGCGCATGATGGTGCAAATGAAATCCAAGTTGAGCATTGGGTCGATCAATCTGTACTTACGGTCGTTTAACGCCCGCAAGTAAACGGGAGAAGGGAGACCGGAGACGACGTCTCTCTTCTACAGTCGTTCGATGAGTTGCTCGTCATCAAACTTCGGCGTGTTCACCCGCGTACTCACCGGCCACGCTTCCATCGCACTATCGTACGGCCGCACGAGTGCTTGCGCAGCGTCGAGCTTCGTTTTGGGGCTCAACCAGGCATCGTAGTCCTTCGGTGCGATGATCACCGGCATCCGATCATGAATCGGCCGCATGACGTCGTTCGGCTCTGTCGTAATAATTGCGCACGTGACAATTGGTGTTGCGTCGGGATCATCTTTGCGCGTCCACCGCTCCCAAATGGCACCAAAGGCAAACGGTTCAGCGTCGGGCAATCGCATGCACCACGGTTGTTTGACTTTTTGTCCTTGAATGACTTGCCACTCGTAAAACAAATCTGCTGGCATCAATCCGCGGCGTGCTTTGAAGGCCGCGCGAAATGATGGCTTCGTTGCAACTGTATCACCGCGCGCATTCGCGAGACGGTTTCCGATTGATGGATCGTCGGCCCAAAACGGTACCAGGCCCCATCGCACGATGAGCGCGTCGCGTCCTGCTGCGTCTTCACGCACCAACGGCACATCGTACGTCGGCGCGAGGTTGTAGCGCGCACGAACAAGCGGCAGCGCTGTCCCAAACGGGAGCGTGCCCATGCGGGCGGGATTTCCGAAGCCGTAGCGACCGCACATGGGAGACGGGAGAAGGGAGACCGGAGACCGGAGATGAACAGCGAGAGCCTGAAGACGAAAAGACGGGAGACCGGAGACCGGAGAATTGGATGTAATGCCCACGGCCGACTCACGTCTACGGTCTCGAGTCTCCGCGCGAACTCCTCTATTGCACAGTTGATAGCCCAAAACCTGAACCGAAAACCCAAAACTCAGCAGTTGGAAGTTGTCGGTTCCTAATTCACCCACCTACCGCCCGCGCCCCTGCCTGCCTATCCTTATGGGCTACCGACGGGCACCCGCCCGTCACCCTCCCCCTGCCACGGCACGCTGGGGGCACTTTAGACCATAGGGAGAAAACGCCGAGTGGCAAAGTTAAAGATTCGCCGCAATCCGACGCGGCGGTATGAGGCCGTGTACATCTTCGAAACAGCACTCGAAGACACGGTCATCGCGGAAAAGCTCGAGAAGTTCCACGCGCTCTTGAGCGCAGAGGGAGAAATCACCCTCGAGCATTGGGGCCGTCGCGCCCTCGCGTACAAGATTGGCCGTCATGAAAACGGCTACTACGTCATCGCGCACTTCACCATCGCGCCCGCCGTGCTCCCCGAGTATGAGCGCGCACTGAAGCTGGACGGCACGGTGATTCGCTACCTGATCACGCTGTACGAGCACGAGCTTGGCGCGCCCAAGCTGAGCGACGAAGAGATGGCCTCGCGTCGCCGCCTGAATGACGATGACGACGACGACGAGGAATAAGACATGCGCCGCCAAAAGAAGCCCTGCCCAATCACCGAAGCGGGCATCCGCTACGTCGATTACAAAGATGACCGTCTCCTCGCTCGATTCATCACGGACTACGGCAAGATCCTGCCGAGCCGTTTGAGCGGCGTCGACGCGCGCCACCAACGTCAGCTGTCACGCGCTGTCAAAAAGGCGCGCTACCTCGCGCTGTTGCCGTACGTCAAAGGACAGACGGGCTGATATGACCGGAGTCGTCGCGTCGGATGCCGTCGCGACTGCCCCGCACGAGCGCGGATGGCGTTGGTTTGTCCTCGCGCTGGTCATGACGGTTGTTGTAACCGCAGCATCGCAGTGGACGCCGGCCGTGGCGCTGTTAGCTGGAACGATCCGGTTGCTGTTGCCAGTCGAGCAGTTCGCACTACTGGTGTTGGCGGCGCTTGCCGCGTGTACCGTGGTCGGTTGGTGGAGTGGCGGACGGTTGTCCGTCGCCCTGCTCTGGCTCGCGATCGCGGCGCTGGTGGTGTGGAAGCTGCCAATTCCCGTTCGCGGGTACGGCGCCTTTGCGCGTGGTTGGAGCTTGACCGTCGGTGCGTCGTTCGGGTTGGTGTGTCTCACGACACAGGCGCGACCGTTTCTTGGTCGAGCGTTGGCGGCAACCGCACTCGCGGCGGTCGTTACCGTAGCTGGTCTCGCTACTCGCGCACCTGCGGGTGGCACGTTTGATGACGCGACGCATATGCTCGCAACCGAGTATGCGCGACGCGTGAAGGAATCGCTGGAAACGTGGCATCGTCGGACCGAATCAAGTGCGTGGCAAACGTTTGCTGCGCGGGTGCCGTTAGCAGCAGCGCAAGCTGATCGCATGGCGGCAACGCTTTCGGTGCTGGGCGAACCGGGTTCGGCAGCGGGTGCTGGAAGTGTGTTGGCGCGCGGGCCGCTCTTTGTATTGGCACCTGCGCTGCTCACGCTCGAGTCGTTACTCGCATTGGGGATCGGTTGGGCCACGTATCATCGAATGTCGCGCATGCGCATAGGACCGCCGCTCGCCGCGCTTCGGCAGATACGATTTAACGATCAGCTGGTGTGGGGGTTGGTGGTGGGTGCGACGCTGGTGCTCCTCCCGACGCTGTCGGAGTGGCGTGCCGTTGGCGCAAACATTTTGTGCGTGTTCGGTACGCTGTACGCATTTCGTGGGTTGGGCGTACTGACATGGTGGATCCCTGATCGCGTGGCGGCGTTCGCGCCGCTGCTGTTACTCGTTCTCGTCCCGCTTTTCGGTCCGATCATGGTGTTGACGGTGATGCTCCTGATCACGTTCGCACTCGGATTGGGCGATACTTGGCGCGATTTCCGCGCTGACGCTGGTACGCGTCGGCCTGGATCGCTCCGTTAACCCGGAGTCTTTCATGCAAGTCATTCTTCGTAACGCTGTTGATAAGCTGGGACATCCGGGTGACATCGTGAC
>JANXUN010000645.1 GCA_025356185.1 Gemmatimonadaceae bacterium | reverse complement strand
TGCACGCCTGTTCGATCGGACAGCTTGACCCACACTCCGGCGCCGAGCGTATACGACATCTCGTTCTTCCGCTGAGCACTGCCGTTGATCTGCGTGTCCAACAACATCGTGTAGTTGCCAACGCCCGCCATCGCGAACGGGCTTATACGACCCGTCGGATAACGCACCAGTCCAAACAACCCGAGGTGAATGGTGTTCACCGGCTGTCCGACATAGTTGTAGTACAACGTGTCGCCACCGGTGGCAGCCGAATTGCCATAGCGGATTCTCACCAGGAAGTCTTCGCGGTGCGTGTTGCCGTGTGCCACGTCAACCGAAACACCCAGTCCGAAGTACTTGTTGATCGCGTACTCGGTATCGAGCCCGACCTCGCCGGCGGTGTTCATGCTGGACGAACGTTCGGGCGTAATCGTTCCTACCCGTGTGGTAACGGTGAAGCGATTCGCCGTAACCTGCGCGCTCACGCCAGACGCCGCGAGGGTACATAGTGCCGCCGCAAAAACTACGCGTCTCATCGACCCACCTCGAAGGAGAAGATCTGGATGTTCTGCAGCGCGCCCGCACCCATGTACGAGTAGTCAAACTTCACGTCGCGGCCGAACACCGGAAAGCGAAGTCCAAAACCACCCGCGAGGCCGACGGCCATCTTATTGGAGACGCCGATATCGCGATCGTCGTTGTACAGACGTTTGCCGGCGCGCAAGAACAGCATGTTTTTAAAGCCGTACTCGACACCCAACGCATACTGCGTGCCGATATCGGTACCGTCTGTCACGCTCAGTTCGGCCGACAACGTGCTTGCTCCGCCGGCTTTACCAAACATTGAGTTTGCACTGCCGAGCAGGTCGGTTCCGAGAGAGAACTGGAACGTGACCGGGATTTCTGTATCGCGTGTGAACAGATCGACGCGACGGCCTTCGATAAACTGCGAGCCGTCGGTTGTTTGAACAACGCGTTGCACGAGCGCGCCACCCGCGCGCGACGTGCCACCCACATTCTGAATGACGCCACCGATGGTGACGCCGTACAGGCCCGTGTTGAACTGCGTGCCGACATCAGCCGCCATCCAAGCTGTCGATGCATCGGTGATGCCTTCGGACAAATACTTGATCTGCGTACCGATCGTGAGTCGGTCGGTCAGGCGGCGGGCGTAACCCAAACCGACTGTGGTCGATGTCCAATTGAACGTCGAACCACCAAGCCGCTCACCGAACGGGTTGGTTTCTGTTGTCCGTTTAATCTCGCCCGAATTGAGCGTGTTCAAGTTGAAACCGACAACACCACCTAACAGCGGTAGCGATGCCGCTGCGTATGATTGTCCCACGCCCAAGTCGGCATACAACTTTTGCACGCCGCCAGTCAGCGAAATCCCCTCGCTCGTCGCGGCGCCCGCCGGATTCCAGTACCACGCCGTCGGTCCGGTGACTGAGCTGGTGATCGAGCCAGCCATCGCGCCGCCGCGCGCGCCAATTCCTATGTGGAAGTAGTTGCCGCCGCGCGTGCCCGCGCGAGTGGGTTCCGTCTCCGGCGTCGGCAGAAGTCCGCCCGCACCCTGAGCGCGCACGTGAGCGCTCAGGAGGGCAGTCGCGGCGCTGCAGGCGCCGATTATGCGAATGATTTTCATGTCGACTCCGTTAGCGGATGATCACGAACTTGCCACGCTGCACCTGATCATTGCCCTTCGATCCGGTCGCTGTAAGCACATAGAAATAGAGTCCCGATCCCAGATCGATACCTTCGCGCGTACGGAGGTTGTACGGCAGATCTCCCGACACGCTGTTATTTCCTGATCGAGTTAGATCGGTCGCCGTCCAAGTGAGCTCTTGCAAGAACTGTCCGGAGACGGAGTACACGCGAAGCGTTCCCTGCTCTGGCACACCAGTGAAGAAGATCTTCGCCACCGATGTTCGGTTGGCAGGATTCACTTCGTCGACATCCGATCGCACGATGTACGGATTAGGAACCACCGACACCTTCGTCAATGCGGCCTTCGTGACGGTGTTGCCCGACGTGAACGGTGTCGCAACCAGCTGCACCACCGAGCGTGGATCAAAGGTCTTGGTTAACTCGAAGTATTGCGTCCATCCCGTGGCGACCGGCAGATAACCGCCCGCGACGGTCGCACCGCGTGAGTTAATGACCAACGGGTTGCACGTCTGTGCGTCGAACGTCTGCACGCGTGTTCCGCTGTTCGCCGCACCGGCGTTACAGGCCACCATGAACTTGCTGATACCCACCGAGTCCACGAGCAGCTGAATCGGACGGAACGCTGCCGATCCACCATCAGCGTCCGGACCGACGACAAGCGTACGAATGCCTCCGATAGCTACGGCGCTATCTGTGTACACCTTTTGCAAGACATATAACGTGTCGCCCGGCAACCACAGCGAATCGGTGACGTTCACGCGAATCGTGTCATTGCCCTGTCCCATCAGACGCGTGTTCGCAATGCCTGCTGGGCGCTTGAGCATGGCAAACTTCACCTGCTCAACACGACCATCTTCGGCATCCTTGAAGCTCATGGAGAACGGCACGCGCACACGAACCAGCGGTCTCGCGGTCGTTGCGCCGATCATGACGTTGTACTTGGAGCTGGTGTCCGTGATCGTCGTCGCAAGTTTGGCCGCTTCCACCAGTGAGCTCGAAATCGTCGCCTGCAAATCCTGCGGCGGATCAAGCTTGAACGGTGAAAGCGGACCCCACGGATCCGTTTGCCACGTCAGTGTGTAGGCGCCGCCGCGAATACGCTTGGGCGTTGGGTTCGCCGCTGCGTTCGCAATGATCGGCTGCACCAAGATCGCGAACTGCCGCGCATTGGCCTGCACCGTATCGCCCGGTGCGCGGATTACATAGTTGCGATCGCGAATCGTGCCCGAGAACAGCTGCTCTTGGCGCAATCCCGTAGCCGCGTTCGAACTGTCGCGTGACTTGACGGTGAATCCTGGAAACAGCGGTGACAGGAATTCATCGCGATCGAAATTTGTCGCGTACTGATTGTCGACGATGTAAATGGGTTTGTTGTCCGACGACACCCACACGAAACCCATACTGTTGGTAGCGGCAGAGATGGTGTCCACCAACACGCGAGCCGAGCCGGTAAAGCTGCGCTGCGTACCGTTGAACACCGCGGCACCGACACGCACCGGTGTGTTCACGTTGGCCGAGAACGTTTGTTCACGCGCCACAAAGTTCACCACGCGAGTTCCAGTCGGCGATGTCGTTGCCGAAGGAACGATGTATCGCACGGCGACCGTCGTCGACGCGGCGCTCGTCAACGTGTCAATCGTCTTGCGCACGATGAACTGATTGCCATACACCAACCGTGACGTTCCGGCCACGCTGTTCGACACGTTTGTCACCGCGACGTCTTGCGTCGCTTTGCCCAACACCGTGCTGGTGTCAATGCGAGCGAACGTGCGTCCTGCCGCGTTGGTGATCGGCGCGTAGGCGGAAATCGTGGTGGGGCCTGATGCCGACAACGCGGAGCTAATCGTATCAAGCGTAATGCCGAGCGTTGCGGCCAAATCGGTTACGACGATCGCGGCACCCGAGCTATCAACTACGCGAATGTCAACGAAACCGCGCGAACGGGTGACAAACGAATACACATAGGTACGGCCAGACATCACCTGTTCGGAGAATGTGGCGGCAGCTGGCGTTCCGTTGGTATACGTGGTCGATCCAACGGGTCTCCACGCAAACGCCTGCACACCGGCGTCAATGTTGCGCGTGGGCGCCGCGACGCACGTCGTCGCATTGCCCGTCGTCGTTGTATACGTGTTGCCGTTGTCGCACGTCTTGAAGATGTACACGGCAGCCAAATTGTCGTTGGCGCGCGTGGTAAGCCGATCCAAGAGACCTGGATTGAGCCGCAGCACGCGTCGCACGTTGCCTGCGTTATTAATCGAGTCCTGTCGAATTTTTGCAATCGCTCTCAGCGAGAACTGGTCGACCGCATTGATCGTTGGGTAGCGAATCGTGATCTGTGAACCCACCGATGCGTTGGCCGCGTTCGCTGATGTTGAATCTTGAAATTCGGCAGACGTGATGGTGTATGACACGCCCGGAATGAATGCAGGAATCGGATACGGCGCCGGACCGGCGTAGTTGCCGTAGTAGGTCGTGAGCATGGCGTCCATGCGCGTCCGGATTTCGATCGAATCGGCGCCGTACGTAAATGCGAACAAGAACTGCGTGGTGTCGTTTGCTTTCAACTTGAACGGACCAGCGGTCACCGAGTTCAGAATGTTGCCCCACGACGCATTGCGATATCCGCCCGGCATCGTATCGCTCCACAACGCGTGACAGCCACGACTCGCGCATCCTGGAAGTTGAAGCGTATCCTGAATTCCGTCGTGATTGTAATCCCACTTACCAAACGGCAAGCCATTCGCCGGATTGATGGTGCTACCCGGTACGAACTTGTTGAACGGCGCGGCCGTCGCTTCGGGAACAACGCCCGAAAAATTCTCTGGGAACCACTTCTGCAGATAGTCACCCACGCCAATCGATGCGGGCGTACGTCCGTCAAGGTAGTCCAACTCGATACCCGACATCTGTCCCCACGCCGAACGCATGCTCAGCTGCGGGAGTGCATTTCCGAAACCGCCCCACGCCGCGTGGTTATACGTAATCGTATCGCCGGCGTTCGGATTGGTCGGATTGAAATAGGGACTGGTAGGCTGAGAAAATAGTTTGTTTCGTAGATCGCCCAAGGGTGATTTCAGAAACGTGACACCCATGACGCCGCCAGCAAAACCACTCGCCGTGCTATTGCAACCAGCCGTCTGCCCCTGATAGCGACGCGGGTAGGTGGTTCCGTTGCACAGTCCGCTCGCGCCACTGCGCGTGATATAGAACGTGCCTTCGTTCGGCGCAAAGTAGAATGAATTCGCGTTTTGGTTAGACGCAACGCCGGGGCCCAAGCCGTAATACAGCGAATCGTAGTCGACGCCCGTGCCGTAAACGTCCGCGCTTTTATTGACCAGCGTCAGCGAATAGAACAGGGTATTGCGAACCGACGGCGTACCGAACTGCCACATATCCATGCGCGCTTCGATGCCGAGCGGGAATCCCTGCTCGCTGGGCGTACCAGTACCACCCGAAACCACCGAACCAAATTTCAGCTTCTGTTCGCGATAATAATCGCTCATATAGCTGTACAGACTGTTCGTGCCGAGCAAGTTGGTGGCATCAAGCTGAGTCGCCGGAATGCGCCAATCATCCCACCGGAATGCGCCGGGGTTTGCATTGAAACGATTGCGCCACACCGAGTCGGGTACCACCAACTTGCCTTTGTATCCCTCCGATCCATACGACTGCGGACAATCCTTGGTCGCAAGCATCGAGAAGCCTTCAAATCGCAGGGTGTTCACGTCACCCCGGCACGAACCGTCGTTAACACCCGTAACACCTGAAAAGGTCTTACCGAACTGACCGTCGGCGGCTCCGAGAGAAACCTTGCGAGGTGAGCTGACAGTGTACGTCCAAAATCCCGAGTAGCCAGCCGAGCCAAGCATGGTGCGGGCGTTGGGATACACGGCGCGAATCTTACGCCATTCGTTCGGACCGGCCGCGCCAACGATCGGCATTTCAAAGTAGAAACCGCGTTGGGCAGCCACGCACGCCGCGGTGCCGGCTGCCTGGTTCGCGACGGGGCCGCCTTCGTTTTGGGTTCCGCCTGCGATGTTACCCGTTGCGCGAATGGAGCCGCACGCAAAGTCTTCACTCGCGAACAGTGCAAAGGGATTGCGTCCCGAGGATGGCGTGATCGAAACAACGCTGCCGTCAGCGCGCACGCTGTCGATAGACTGTCCACGCGGAAGCTGCGCCTGCGCACTGCCTGGCAGCACACCAAGCATTGCTAAAGCAACAGCCGTGATCGCGCCTGACAATCCTCTGCCTCGCCCGTTACGGCGAGGGCTGGAACTGAGTGTCTGTGTGTCGAAAGTCATCTTGCTGGTTGTGTGGGCTTAGAAGTTGACAGTGATTCCGGTAAACAGGCTGCGACGTGCACCGATGTACTCGGGCTGATCGTAGCCGGTCGACGTAGTCACGTCGCCCGTGTTGCCAACGCGGCGGTTCTGGAAGTCACGGAGGCCTGAGTCACAATTGCCGGTGTTCTGAAAGACCTGAATGCAGTTCTTGCGATCCAACAGGTTGCTAACGCGGAAGAACGCCGAGTAGCTGACGTTGCGCAGGCTAAAGCGCTTGTCGATCGACGCACTGACATCCATGGTGACGGGCATGCGACCCGAGTTCACATCAGCCGCACTCGTCGTGGTGCCGATGGTTGCCAGCGACGTTGCACGCACCGGCGTGTACGGCGCACCCGTGCGCATGCTGTATGTCATGCTAAGGCTGGTGTTGCGCAGCAAACGTCCGGCATTCATCGCCAACTTCGGAATGTCGTTTTGGACGCGGAAGCCAACTTGCGCGTTAAACGTCTGCGAGATATCGCCGTCGGTGACCGTTTCGATCAGCTGCGCGCGGTTCGCTTCGCTGCGTTGAATTTCGTCCGCACGATCTGGTGCTTGCGAGTTGGTGGTTGAGCGCGCGAGACCGTAGTTGACGCCGTAGCTCCAACGATTGGACAAGCGACGATCGAGCGAGATTTCCATGCCGCGCGCGGTCAAGAAGTCACCGTTCACCACGACGCGATACGACGGCGCAGAGCCATCGTAGGTGGAACCGATGTCGTTTGTCGCGCGGCTATTGCGGATGCCGGTCAAACCCGTCTCAGAACGATTGTAAATCGCGACCTGCAAGCCGTAGTTGTCTTGTGCGCCAAGCGACGTCGAGTAGCCCACTTCGTACGACTTCGCTTCTTCCAGCAGCAGGTTCACGTTGCCAACGTAGGTCGGGTTCGTGGACTTGATGTCCGGTGCGCACTCGGTCGTACCCGGTTTCACCGAGGTTGCCGCGCAATACTTGTCTCCATTGCCTGTCAGTCCGGCGATGGTACCAACTCCAGTGTTGCGATACACGTCGGCGTAATTGGGCGTCTTGGTGTAGCGGCCGGCGTTAAAGAACAGTTGGGACTTTTCGGTGAGCGGAAAGTTGATACCGATGCGCGGGCTGAACGCCGTGCGCGCTCGCGCCGCCGAGAAGTCATCGCCCTGTGCGATCTTGGTTGCCGAGTCAAGCAGAATGGGACGCTTGGTAAGCGGATTCGTTGCCGACGCGAAACAGCCGACAGTCGTATACGGCTGACCTTGTGCGTTCAACATCGACTTGCCGTTAACCGTCGCGCCCTCACACACCTCGCGCGCCGTCGTGCCGTTAGCCGGATCGAGTGGATTGGTGAAGCTCGTTCCGCGTGCGACACCGTAATCGAAGCGACCACCCAAACGAATCGTGAGGAAGTCGTATTCAATGTTGGCCTGCACATACGCGGCGGCATCGTAGGGCTTCGCGCGATACACCTGATACGTGAGCGGTGAAATGCCGGACTGGCCTGCACCTGCCGCTCGCCAACACCAAGATCAACGTGATGGC
>JANXUN010000543.1 GCA_025356185.1 Gemmatimonadaceae bacterium | reverse complement strand
CCCGGTGACCGCGACCTATACTCAAGCCACAACGTCTGTTGGCACACCACACCGCTCTGAGTCTCATGCGCACCATCCCTGCACTGTTCGCGCTCGTCGCACCGGCCACCATGCTCGCGCAAGGCACCAGCAAACCGGTGCGCGATTGGCGCTCCACGCACGAAGTGGCCATTGTGCGCGAAATGAACGCGTTGCTTGCGCTGCCAAACGTTACGCGCGATACCGCGAGTCTGCGTCGCAATGCCACCGCGATCGCCGCGCTGATGCAACGGCGCGGCATCGCGACGCAACTGTTGGAAACGAAAGACGGACCGCCCGTGGTGTTCGGGGAGTTGAAAGCGAAAGGCCCTGCAAAGACGCTCGTGCTGTACGCGCACTATGACGGTCAACCTGTCATCGCCACCGAATGGCAAGGCGGCGCGCCGTTCACGCCGGCGTTTCGCATGCAGCGCGACGGGAAGTGGGTGGACATCCCACTCCCCAACTCCGGCCGGCTCGATCCCGAGGCGCGTATTTTTGCGCGCGGTTCGGGCGACGATAAGGCGCCGATCATTGCGATACTTGCTGCGCTCGATGGAATGAAGTCTGCGGGACAAACACCGAGCATCAATCTCAAATTCTTTTTTGAAGGCGAAGAAGAATCAGAGTCGGTGCATCTGGAGCAAACGCTCAAGACCCACGCCGCACTACTCGCCAGCGACGGTTGGATTTTTTGCGACTCTCCGGTGCATGCAAGCCGGCAAATGCAAGTGGTACTCGGCGTTCGCGGATCGATGGGCCTAGAGCTCACCGTGTATGGACCCAGTCGCGCGCTGCATAGCGGTCACTACGGTAACTGGGCGCCAAACCCGGGCATTCTCGTGTCCGAACTCCTCACATCGCTCCGCGATGCCGACGGCAAGATTTTGGTGAAAGGTTTTCAGGACGATGTGTTGCCACCAACAGCGAAAGAACTCGCTGCGGCGCGCGCGTTGCCAAAGCCCGATGCAGCGCTGCGTCAAGAACTGTTACTGGGCGGCACCGAAGCGAACGATGCGCTGTTAGCCGAACGTTTGCTATTACCGGGACTCAACGTGCGCGGCATTCGCGTGGGCAACGTCGAAGGTGCAGCCGCGAACGCCATCGCCACCGATGCGAAAGCGTCGATCGATTTTCGCTTGGTGCCAAAGCAAACGCCCGAGCGAATTCGTCAGCTGGTCGAAGCGCATCTCGTCGCAAACGGTTGGTTCATTACGCACGCTGCGGCGACCGATCAAGAACGACTCTCGCACAAAAAGGTCGTTCGTCTCACGTGGGGCGCGGGCGATGCGGCCACGCGTGTCAGCGCCGATTCGCCAGTAGCGACCGCACTGTTCGGCGCGATGGACGAGTTGCTTGGCAAACCCATTCTCCGCGTGCCCACAATGGGCGGCACGCTTCCCACCGCGATCTTCGAGCACACGCTGGGAGTGCCGCTGATTGTGTTTCCCATCGCCAATCACGATGACAACCAGCACGCGAAGGACGAGAACATCCGGTTGCAGAATATGTGGGACGGGATCGATGCGTTCGCGGCGATATTTACTCGGCTCGATCACTTCTGGCCGAGCACGACGCCTTAGCGATGCGCGGCGCCGAGGTTTGAGGCCGCATCAATCTGTCCTGCGCAGATCCGCCGGTTGGCGACGCGGTGCGGTCCACCCGAACCAACGCGACACGCGCGCTCGATAGTCGAACCACTCCGCTCCGTGCGTGCGCGAGAGCCACTGCTCCTCGCCGAACACGATGCGCAGATGAAATGCAGCAGCGATGACTGCTGCGTAGATCCACACCGCGGGGGACTTATACAGCAGCGCCCAGCCACACAAGACGACTAGTACCGAGACATACATCGGGTTTCGCGAGAAGCGATAGAGGCCGACGACCACGAGGCGCTCCGGCGGCGCCCATTGCGCCAGAGCAGACCCGAAGCGACCTCTTGTAGACGTCATCACAAAGCTCCGTTGACTCGATAACGCAGGACCTCTGCTGCAGTGCACACAATAATATTGTCCGTATCCAGATGGCGTGAAATCTTCCAGCCGCCTATCGTGAGCATGAGCGTTTCACCGCGGTTGAACTAGCGCGTCTGGGAGAGACTATGATCCAAAATCAGGGCCGAGTGACGGGGATCGCGCTGGCCGTATGTGTGTGTACGATGGGCTTG
>JANXUN010000548.1 GCA_025356185.1 Gemmatimonadaceae bacterium | reverse complement strand
CAAAACCGTCGGGTTCACCGATCGCACCATCTTTACGCTCGTGATCATTGAGGCGGCGATCATCGCGCTGAGTGGAGCCATCCTTGGACTTGGAATGGCTATCATCTTGCCGCGAGCGACTGGATTTAACGCGTTCGGGTTTCTCCCGGACTTTCACGTCACGAACGGCACGGCGATGGTGGGCGCCGGCATCGCGCTGTTGCTCTCGGTCGTGAGCGGCTTCACACCGGCCTATCAAGCGGCCAAGATGCCGGTGGTACAGGCGCTGCGGAGAGTCGAGTGAAAATTCCACTCATTTACAACGTACGGAGCGTGTTGCAACGCCCCGTGTCGACAGCGTTCACGGCACTTGGTATTGCGCTCGTCGTCGCGGTGTTCGTTGCAATGCTCGCACTGGCTAACGGCTTTGCGTCCGCCCTCACAAAAACAGGTGGCGACGACAACGTGTTGGTGATGCGCAAAGGCGCCGATTCGGAAATGTCGAGTGGCATCACCAAAGCGGATGTCAATACAATTTCGAGTTTTCCGCAGGTCGCAGTCGGCAGTGATGGCAAGCCGATGATCAGTCCAGAAACGTATGTCGTGATGAACTTGCCGCGCGTTGGCGCGGATTCCACCGCGATCGCCAATGTCGTGGTTCGCGGTGTCAGTCAAAAAGCGTTCGAAGTACGCAAGAACATCAAGATTACTGGTCGCACATTCGCCAGCGGGCAAAGCGAAGTGTGCGTTGGTGAAAAGCTGGTGGCACGGTATCGCAATACCGGCATGGGCGAGAAACTCCGCTTTGCAGGGCGCGATTGGCTGGTCGTGTGCCACTTCACCGCAGCGGGATCAAGCTTTGAATCGGAAGTATGGGGAGAGCTTGAGCAGTTTCAGGGTGCGATGCGTGGCGGTAGCGGTGTGCAGTCGGTCACGTTTCGCCTGAAAGATCCGGCAGCGTTTGAAGACGCGCAGCGCGCACTCACCAGCGATCAGCGTTTACAAGTTGATGCACATCGCGAATCGCAGTACTACGCCGATCAATCCAAGCTGTTGGGTGCAATGCTGAGTTTCTTGGCGATCATGATCACGAGCATCATGTCGGTCGGCGCAATCTTTGGTGCGGTCAACACGATGTACGCATCGATTTCATCACGCACACCCGAGATTGCGGTGTTGCTTACGTTGGGCTTCAAGCCGCGCAACGTATTGCTCAGCTTTCTCGCAGAGTCGGCGGTGATCGCGTTGATGGGCGGTGTTCTTGGCTGCTTGATTGCGCTGCCAATCAACGGCGTCGTGACCAGCACGACCAACTGGTCGAGCTTTAGCGAAATCGCGTTCGCGTTTCGCATCACGCCTACGCTGCTCGCCTCGGGTGTTGTGTTCGCCGTCGTGATGGGTGTCGTTGGCGGATTCTTTCCAGCACGAAAGGCGAGCAAGATGCCGGTGGTGCAAGCACTGCGATAGCAGCGGCGTCCGTCGGTACTCGGCATTCGGCCGGCGGATGCCGAGTAGCAATCCCGCGGCTCACTGCTCGCGCGCCGTGCGCCTGACGGCGCCGGCGTGCGCTCACAGAAAGCCGCTTGGATTGCCACTCGGCTCCCGCCTTAAGAAAACGCGAAAGTAACGTTGGCGGTGCGCTGTTGTTGTGACGCACGCGCGTAGATCGCATAGCCTGCCGACCGTGGCGTCGCAGTCCCTTCGCAGCGATGCAAGGGCCACTGGCCAGTGGCCCGGCGGCACGACAAATCCCAGAACCATGAAAAACGCCCCACGGGACCAATCCCATGGAGGCGTTTCGCACTATCACGTCGCGGTTACGGCCGGATCACCGGCTTCGCGAGCTGATCTTTGCCTTTGTCTTTCGCGGCGATGCCTTTCACCATCCACTCGGGCTCCGGCGCGCCTTTCAACTTCACGTCAAAGAACGTCTGCATGCGCATCGCCCAATCCTTTTGATTGGCGCGACCCTGAATGCCGTGTGGTTCGCCGTTGTAGTTGAACAGATACGCTTCTTTACCCAAGCGGCGCATACCGATGTACATCTCGATGCCTTGGTACCAGGGCACCGCGCCGTCTTGATCGTTGTGCAGAATCAGCAACGGTGTTTGCACGCGCTCAAGATGAAAGAGCGGTGAGTTTTCGAGATACAGCGGCAATCCCTCTGACAAAGATTTACCGATGCGGCTCTGTCCCGCTTCGTATTGCATCGCGCGATTGACACCGCTCTCCCAGCGAATGCCACCATACGCGCTCGTCATGTTCGATACCGGTGCGCCCGCTTCGGCGGCGGTGAACATGTTGGTTTGCGTGACCATGTACGCGATTTGGTAACCGCCCCATGAGTGTCCTTGCAAGCCAATCTTCTTTTTGTCGACGAAGCCGCGGTCGATCAACTTCTGCACGCCGGGTACGACGGACTTGAGCGCGCTCTGGCCCGGGTGTCCTTGTTCGTAGAAGATGTCCGGCTCAAACATCAGATAGCCGTTGGACACGTAGTGCGTGATGTTGACCGACGTGCCACCGTTCGGCGAGACGTACGCGTGTAATCCATCCGACAGATCTTCGTAAAAGTACGTGATCATCGGATACTTCTTTTTCGGATCGAAGTTTTCCGGCTTGTACAGAATGCCTTGACGCGGCACTCCGTCGGCACTCATCCACTCCACCAACTCGGCGCTGCCCCAGAGATAATCTTTCTGGAAGGCGTTCGCGTTCGTGATGCGGGTTGTGGCGGTGTTGATCGCCGGTCCAACCCACAAATTTGGAAACTCTTGGAACGTGCTGCGCGTGAGCATGTACACATCGGCCTTTTCGGCTTTGCTCGGGATGCCGTAACGCACAGCGTCCATCATCACTTTTTCTGGCGCGCGACGACCGTCCAACCGCGCGCGATAAAAGCCGCTCTCTTTCGTGTCTTCGTCAAACGCCGAGAGCCACAACGGCTTTGATACGTCGAGATAGCGCTCACCGTCATCCCGGCCCAGTGCAATCGCGCGGAACGTAATGTTTTCACGACGACCCAATGAGTCGGTGAGCACGACCGGTGCACGAACGCCCGTCGGATCAAACTCCCAAATGTCAAAGCGATCGTTGATCAACAGCGAGCGATCATCTTTGGTCCATCCCGCAACGCCCCATGCGGCCGGATGTCCCGGCGTACTCCACGTTTCTTGTTCGAAATGATTGTTCTTAAACGCGCTTGTGAGATTGACCGTCTTGCCGGTCGCAATGGTGTGCGCGAACCAGTTGTTGTTGTCAAACCACGTGACGTACTTGCTGTTCACGGATAACTGCGCTTGACCCGTAATCTTCTTGGCCAACTCTTTGCGCGTCCCCGTTGCGGGATCGACGAGATACACATCGTTGCCACCATCGCCCCAGGTGCCTTCGAGTGCGTACGGCACATTCGTGCTTTGCAATCCGACTTTCGCATCGTCACTGAGCGTGACGTTGGGCATGTTCTCGTCGGTCAGGCGCGTGAACTTCTTGGTCGCGATGTTCACGATGCCTTGATACGTGCGATTGATCGCTTGATTCACCTGTAGCAACTGTGTCGGCTGAATTTGCGCGTCTTTGTAGTGCCACAAATCGAACTTTGCTTTGCCCACCATTGAGTCGGCAGGCACCAGTTCTTCCCGCGGCGGCGCAAAGCTCACGACGACGGCAGTACCTGCGCGCGTGAAGTTCGCGGTGACGTTGTCCGGAAAGCGGTGCAGTGCGGGAAGCCCGTCGGTGGTGAGCAGCGCTTGCGATGTGCCCGCCTTCACTGTGCCGTAGTACAACGCAACGCGCGCGTTGGGTTTGCCGAATTCATCGCGATCCGACGTGAACACGAATTGTTGTTGCGCGCGATCAAAGTTGAACGCACGATAGTTCCCGGCGCCGGTCATGACGGTGCGTGTGGCACCAGCATTCAGGTCGCGCAGATATACACCGTCTTTGGTGGAGTCGCGTGACGTGACCGTGTACGCGAGCACGTGCGCACTGTCGTCAAACGTGTAGCTCGCAACATCGGCGAAACGTTCTTCTGCGCCACTGTCGAGGTTGCGCAGCACGAGTGGAGCGCCGTATGCACGACGCGTTGTCGTCGCAGAGCCATCGGCGTTTGGTGCGGCCGGTGCAACACCAGCGCCTCCACCACGTCCTCCGCGACCGCCGCGCCCTGCGGCGTTGTCGGCTGCAGCAGTCGAATCGCCAAGCGCGTACGCCATCCACTTACCGCTTGCATCGGGAACGCGAAAGCTGCGCGCGCCTTTGATCACTTCAACGTTGCCGTCGGCGACACGCA
>JANXUN010000477.1 GCA_025356185.1 Gemmatimonadaceae bacterium | reverse complement strand
CTTGATAGCATCACGCTGCGGACCTATCCGTTGCGGCAGAGCGATAACAGCAATCTGTTTTCTGACGGATACGTTGCCGGTTACAACAAGTATTTGCGCGATCACAAAGCAACACTGCCAGCTGCCTGCAAAGATGTCGCGTACGTGCGCGCGATCACCGCGACCGATGTGACGCGACTCACCATTGGTGTCGGCATTCGGTATGGCATCGCGCGCTTTCAGAAAGAAATCGCAAACGCGGCGCCGCCGGGTGTGAAAAAAGTTGGCAGCCTCACCACCGAATTCGATCTGGCCGAAGGCATTGGCAGTAACGCGGTCGCAATGGGTAAGGCCGTCACGGCGAGTGGACGCGGCCTCCTGCTTGGTAATCCACACTATCCGTGGCAAGGATCTTCGCGCTTTCATCTCATTCACACCACGATTCCCGGTGAGCTGGATGTGATGGGTGTGAGCTTGTATACCACCAGTCGTGTTGCGATCGGTTTTAATAAGGACGTCGCGTGGAGCCACACCGTGTCGACTGGCACGCGCTCTATGTTGTACGCGTTGGAACTCAACCCCGACAACGCGTTGCAATACCGGTATGGCGACAGTTGGCGGACGATGACGCGCCGCGATGTCGTTGTCCCCGTGATGGGCGCAGACAAGTCTGTCGCGAACGAAACCAAGACGGTGTTCTTCACGCACTTTGGGCCGGTCGTGACATCCGATCAGTTGCCGTGGACCAGCACGCGCACTTTCGCTGTGCGCGATGTCAACTTGCAAAACGATCGCAGCGCCGCGACGTACGATGCGCTCAACAAAGCGCGCAGCATCGACGAAGTCGAAGCCGCAATTAGCCTGCAGGGTGTGTCGTGGACCAACACCATCGCCGCCGATAAGGCTGGCACCGCGTTTTATGCGGACATTAGCGTGGTGCCAAACGTCGACGCTGCACTGCTGGAACGCTGCCGCATTCGGCCGCCGGGATTTCCCCCCACAATCATCGTGTTGAACGGCACGGAGCCGACGTGCGAGTGGACGAAGGACGCAGATTCGAACGTTCCCGGTGCGATGCCGGCGAAAGCGATGCCGCGCCTGCGTCGTGATGATGTGGTGTCCAACTCCAACGATAGCTATTGGCTGTCGAACCCCGCCTCGCCGCTTGAGGGATATTCGCCGATCATCGGACCCGAGCGCACCGCCCGCTCGTTGCGCACGCGTGCAGGACTCACGTTTGTTGCCGAAGCGCTCAAAAGCAAGAAAAAAATGACGCCGGAGTCGTTACAAGACCTACTATTCACGCAACGCAATTACGGCGCCGAGCTGCTGTTGGATGATGTGCTCAAAGTGTGCGTGGCACCTATCGAGCCAGTGGTCGTCACGGGCGCTGCGGCCGTCGACATTGCTCCGTCGTGCGCGGCGTTGTCCGCGTGGGACCGCAAGGAAACGATCACCAGCAGAGGCGCTCAGGTTTTTCGCGAATTTTGGCGCGCAGCCTCGCGCATTCCCGGGCTGTATCGCGTGCCGTTTGACATCGCGAACCCGGTGAACACGCCAAGCGGTATTGCCGTCGAGCAGCCTGCGGTGCGCGAAGGGGTGCGTCGCGCGCTCGCACAAGCGCAACAACGGCTGGCAGCCGCGCACGTTGCGCTCGACGCGCCGTTGGGTCAGGTGCAATTTGAGGATCGCAACGGTGAACACATCCCAATTCCAGGCGGCGACGGCTTGAACGGCATGTGGAGCGTGATTAGCAGCGAACTCAAGCCCAACGGCTACTCGCCAATTGTCGCGGGAAACAGCTATATCCAAGTCATCGGCTGGACGACCGATGGCCGCGTCGATCCGCGCGGCATTCTCACGTACTCGCAATCAGACGATCCTGCGTCGCCGCACTACGCTGATCTGACGCGACTGTATTCGCAGGGGCAGATGGTGAAGCTGCCGTTTTACGAGAAGGACATCGTTGCGGACAAGAATTTGAAGACGCTACGGATTCGCGAATAGCCGATACGGGAAGAGTGGCCGCGCAGGACACCGACACGGAGCGAACACATGCCTGAACTGTCTCGAAAGCCGCAGGACGACGAGCTTGACGTCTTTGGGATTACACATCCAGGTCTCGTGCGCAAGAACAACGAAGACGCGTTTTTGCTCGCGTCGATTCACAAACGCGTGACGATCGATTCGACGAGTCTCACGGATACGCAACGACTGCAGCTTGGTGATCAACGGGTCGCGGCGATCGCCATGGTCGCCGACGGAGTCGGTGGTTTAGCATCCGGCGAAGAAGCGAGCGCGCTCGCGTTAGAGACGGCCATGCGGTACGTGACCGAAACCATGAACTGTTACTATCGCTCGGATGCGAACGCATCGCATTTCAGTGACGAGTTGCAAGCGGCCGCGATGCGTGCGCACGAAGCCGTGCGTGATGCGCGTGTTGGACAGGGTGAACATCGGCGCATGGCCACGACGCTCACATTGTACATGGGCGTCTGGCCCAATTACTATCTGTTGCAGGTTGGCGATTCGCGCTACTACAGCTGGCGCGATGGCGTGCTGACGCAAGTCTCGCGCGACCAAACCGTCGCGCAGGCGCTGGTTGACCAAGGGCTCATCACACAAGCAGCCGCTGAACGCACGCCCCTCGCCCACGTGTTATCGAGTGCGATCGGCGGTGACCAGGCCGAACCGGTCGTGACGCATTTACCTGCCGATTGGGGCAACATCCACTTGATCTGCAGCGACGGACTCACGAAGCATGTCACGGATGCGCAGATCGCGAAGCGATTGGCAACGATGACGAGCGCGAAGCAAGCGTGCGAAGCGTTGCTGCAAGACGCACTCGACGGTGGCGGCAGCGACAACGTCACCATCATTGTCCGACGGGTAGTGCCGCGCGCGTGAGTGAAATGATTGCCGCGCTGCAACGCGCACTTGGCGATGGGTATCGCGTTGATCGGGAGCTGGGTGGTGGAGGGATGTCGCAGGTGTTCATCGCGCACGACCTGACGCTCGATCGCGATATCGTCGTGAAAGTGCTGTCGGACGCCGCGAGCAGCGGAGTGAGCGCGGACCGCTTTCGCCGCGAAATCCAAGTCATTGCCAAGCTGCAGCACCCGCACGTTGTGCCAATTTTGTCGGCTGGCGATGCGGATGGGTCGCTGTACTACACCATGCCGTTTGTGACGGGGGAGACGCTTCGGGCGAGGTTGACGCGGGAAGGCGCGCTGCCAATTGTCGACGCCGTGCGCTTGTTGCGCGAGGTGCTCGATGCGTTGGCGTTCGCGCACGATCACGGTATTGTGCATCGCGATATCAAGCCCGAGAACGTGCTCATTAGCGCGCAGCATGCGGTAGTGGCGGACTTCGGTATTGCGAAAGCGCTGCATGAATCGGGGAGTATGACGTCTGCGGGCTACGCGATTGGCACGCCGCAGTACATGGCACCCGAGCAAGCCACCGCCGACCCCACCACCAATCATCGCGCCGATATTTATGCAGTGGGCGTGCTTGGTTATGAATTGCTCACGGGCGCTCCGCCATTTCAGGGCAGTGCACAGCAGGTCATCACGGCGCATCTCACGACTCCCGCGCAAACGGTATTGTCCAAGCGCGGCGATGTGCCGCCCACGCTGTCGGATCTCATCGCGCGGGCGCTCGCGAAAAATCCCAGTGACCGGCCGCAGAGCGCACGCGACATGATTGCGGCGCTCGAGCGCGTGGCGACGCCCGGCGCCACGCGCTCGACGATGGCCGCGCCAACTGCGGCCGCACCGACTGTGACGATGCGATATCGATGGCCTCTCCGGCTACTCGCGCTGCTCATGATTACGAGTGCCGGCGTGTACGCGTATCGTGTGAGAACGAGCGCGGCGCCGACATCGACGGTCGCCGACGGCGCTGATGTGATTGCCGTGATGCCGCTCAGTGCGGTATCCGACACGTCGCTCGTGCGCCTCGGACAAGATCTCGTCGTTACGCTAAGTGCCAATCTCGACGGACAAGGGTCACTGCACACCGTCGACGCGATGACCCTGCTTATGCGCGTTCGCAAAGAATCGTCGCCGCTCGCCATCGCTGATGCGCGCGCGCTCGCGAAAGATCTTGGCGCACGAAGCGTCATCACCGGGACGCTGATTAACGAAGGCGACAACGTGCGCGCGACGATTGCGTTGTCGCGCGTGGGCAGCGACTCTGCGATCGCGAAAGCATCGGCGGTGACGAAATCGCGAGACATCGCAACGCTGACCGATTCGCTCACGTGGAGCGTGTTGCAGCAGGTGTGGCGGCAGGGAACCGCGCCGTCACCCGTGCTGACGGTGCGCACCACAAAATCGTTTGATGCGCTGCGCGCGTTTCTTGAAGGAGAGCGCAGCTTTCAGCGCCTCGATATTCCTGCGGCGCTCGTGCAATATCGTCGCGCATTCGAATCCGACACGAACTTTGCGCAGGCGTATCTGCGCTTTGACTATGCCAATGAGTGGAACTTGCGACCGGCTGTCGCAACGGTGCATCGACGATTACTGGCGCTCAAGGACAGTCTTCCGGAACGTGATCGACTGTGGGTTGAAACGCGCGAACTTCGCCTGCCGATTCCCGCGCGCATCGCGCGGTGGCGCGAACTTGTGAAACAGTACCCGGACTATCCCCCGATCCTGATGGCGGCTGCCGATCCCATAGTGCATTCCGGCCCGATCTACGGAATTCCAATCAGTGAAGCGACACCATTTCTCGAACGCATCGTGCAGCTCGTGCCCGATCACGCTGACACGAAATTTCATCTTGGCGCCGTGCAAATGATGACAGCGCATGAAGCCGACGCAGCGGTCAGTTTTCATGACGCCGAGAAAAACATGGGAGCGGGATTGGGACCGCAAGTTGGTGCGATGGGTGACCTCGCTGCCTCAACGATTCCGGCTGCACCCACAGCAAGCATGCCGAGGCTCTTGGCTGCGGCGCGCGCGATGGCCGACGATGCTAAAGCGGGCGGCGGATTTACCGAGTTCATCGGCATGATTGGATTCTTTCCGTTTAATCCGCCAGTGCAGCTTGCAGCGCTGGTCACTGCGCGCGCACAAAGCGTGTACACGCCAGATCTGCTCGCGTCGTCTGCGATTGGCGAAGGCGAACTCCATATCGCGAGGGGTGACTGGGCCGGAGGATTGCGCGCGCTCCAACGCGGAGAGTCGTCAACCTTAACGTACGGCGTCCGCACGACGAGCGCGCGCCTCGCCGTCATCGGCGCATGGCTGGGCACGGTCGACACGGCAACATCGGGAGCAACGCTTGCACACGTGCAACAGTTTTCGATGGACGGTGCTGGACCCGTCGATCGGATCGAGATGCAGTGGCTCGACGGCCTGCAGGGCGTGGTATCGGGAGACAACGCACGCGTGATGCGCGCGCGCGCAACGTTGCAG
>JANXUN010000456.1 GCA_025356185.1 Gemmatimonadaceae bacterium | reverse complement strand
GCCAGTTGCCGCAGCGGGTGCGGCAGGCGCAGGTGGCGCAGCAGGCGCAGCAGGCGCAGCAGGCGCAGCAGGCGCAGCAGGTGCCGGCGGTGGACGTGGTGCCGGCGGTGGTGGTGGACGTGGCGGTCGCGGTGGCGCTGGTGGTGCGGCACCCGCAGCGGGCGCATCGGACACGTCGCTGACACGCATTCTTGGCGGCACGAATTACAACCAGAGTCGCGAGTGGTTCCGTCCGAATCCCACACCGAACGACATCAAGTGGGGATCGCGCGCGAACACAAACATTCAGGAATCCGCCGTGCTGTACGCACTGTGGAACACGGGCAACGAACGCTCGCGCTTTCTTGAGAACTACTGGATCAAAAACAAGAACGCGATCAAGAAAGGCACGTTGGGTCCGATCAAGGGATGGGTCATTCCTGCGGGCCAGCACTCCAAGGCAAACGCGGCAGAAGCCGTGAACGAATTGATCGATCAGGGTCTCGAATTCCATCTCGCCGATGCGGACGCAACGTACGCCGGCGTGAGCGTGAAGAAAGGCGATTGGATTGTTCGCGGCGACCAGCCGCTGCGCACCATCGCCGACATGTACTTCTCCATTCAAAACTATCCGACGACCAATCCGTCGCCGTACGACGACACGGGTTGGACGTACCAGATGATGCGCAACATCATCATGTACGAAGTGAAAGATCCGACGTTGCTCAACGCCGCGATGACGCCGATAAAATCACACGTCACCGCGATGGGTGGCATTGCGGGCACCGGCGCCACCGTGATTGTTGATCACACCGGTGACAACAACATGGTCGCGCTGCGCTATCGGTTCCCAGCGGTCAAGATGGGCGCCGCCGAAGCGTCGTTCGAAATGGGCGGACACAAGTTTGGCGCGGGCTCGTTCATTATCGCGAAGGCCGACAAAGCCAAGCTTGAACCCGCATTGAAAGAACTTGGCTTGTCCGCGTGGGCAGTTGATGTTGCTCCGACCGTCAAGCAGCACGATCTCGATATTCCACGCATCGGCTATCTCCACAGCTGGGGCAACACGCAAGACGAAGGATGGGTGCGCGCTGCGCTCGACTACTACAAGATTCCGTACAACTACTTCGGTGAAAACGCGGTCCGCAAAATGGGCGCGTTGCGCACCAAGTTTGACGTGATCATGTGGCCGCATGGCGGTGCAGTCGGTCAGGCACCACCAACTGACGGCAAGCCGATTCCGTACATGAAGACCGCCGAATACCCAGCACTCGGCTACCCCGATTCGACGAGCGATACACGCGGCGGATTGGGTGAAGACGGACTCAAGATGCTGTACGAGTTTGTGCAACAAGGCGGCACGCTCATCACCGAAGGCGGTACGGCGGCGATCTTTCCGACGTACAACCTCACGCCTGGGCTGCATCCGACCGCCGCACCAGGACTCGTAAATCGCGGCACGATTTTACGTGGCGTGATTACCGACATGACCAGCCCGATCGCGTACGGCTTTGATGTCAACCAGCTGCCCGTGTACTTCAGCGGCGGCACGTTGCTTGAAGCGGGAGCACCGCAAACGCCTACTGCGGCACCGATTTCTAAGATCGATGTGTTGCGTCCTGGTTCGTCAGCCGCATTGGCTGGCACCGCGATTGGTGGTGGCGGCGGACCCGGTGGATTTGGTGGACCTGCTGGTGTGTATCAGAACACGCAGCCGATGTCGACGTGGGTCGAACACTCGATCTGGGATCCGATGCAGATGTGGCCAACCTCCGCGCCGTCGGCGTTTGATGCTGGTGGATTTGGTGGACGCGGCGGCGGTGGATTTGGTGGTGGCGCCGGCGGCGGTGCACCGCAGCAGCGCACGCTCGACGACATGAAGCCGCGCGTCGTGATGTCGTGGCCGGGCAGTTCGCGCGACATGCTGTTGTCGGGCGTGTTGGAAGGGCAAGCGAATTTGTCCAACCGTCCGAACATCATCGATTCACCGATCGGCAAGGGTCACGTCGTGATGTTCACGATCCGCCCGTTCTGGCGGTGGCAGACGCAAGGCACGTTCATTCTCGGGTTTAACTCGATCATGAATTGGAACGATTTGAGCGCGAACGGCAAATAAGTTCTGCGTGTTGCACGGTGAATGCGGGGGGTTCCGAAAGGAGCCCCCGTTTTCATTTTCTATTTTAAGTTGGTTAACTGATTACCACGGATAAAAAGCGGATTTGGCGGATAGCAACGGATCTTGTTGCTCGAGTCGAATAGATCCGTTGCTATCCGTCAAATCCGCTTTTATCCGTGGAGTCAGTTTCGAATCTCTGTTTTTGAAGAGGAGACTATTCATGCGATCGAAATCTCTTGTTGCCGCGTTAGTTGCACTGTCAATCGTACACTCAGCTAACGCGCAGTCGCTAAGTGTGCGAATCGAAACGCTTCCGTGGACTGAGGCGGAAAAGATTCTCGATAGTACGACCATCGTGATGATTCCGCTGGGCGCGCAGGCAAAGGAGCACGGCCCGCATTTACCCCTCAACAACGACTGGTTATTGGCAGAGTATTTCGCGAAGCGGGTTGCCGCGGCCACGCGTGTCGTGGTGTATCCCACTATCAATTACAGTTTCTATCCATCGTTTGTCGAGTATCCCGGGTCGACAACGCTGCGTTTGGAAACCGCGCGTGACATGATCGTCGATATCATTCGCACCATCGCGCGCCACGGACCGCGAAAGTTTTACGTGCTCAACACCGGCGTCTCGACATTGCGCTCGCTCGCGCCTGCGCGCGACAGTTTAGCGGCGAGCGGCATCACAATGGTGTACACCGACATTCTCAGCGTCGGCAAGGACGCCGAAGATCATGTCCGTCAACAAGCAGGCGGTACACACGCCGACGAACTTGAAACATCGATGATGCTGTACATGCACCCCGAAGTCGTACACATGTCCAAAGCGCGCGATGATTATCACCCCGGCGCAGGCGGACTCACCCGAGATTCGGCGACCGCCGTGCGCGACGGCAAAGTGTGGTCGCGAACGGGCACGTACGGCAACGCGACGTTGGCCACGCGCGCGAAAGGCAAGATTCTTGTCGAAGCACAGGTTCGCGGAATGATTCGCGAGGTCGACGCGTTACGCGCGTCTCGCAAATAGTAGCGACTACGGCGTCGCGTTCCACGCGCGAAACATCACGACACCGTGCGGGGCGACGTTCGCACCATAATTGTTGCCGGCCACCGTCGAGTCCTTGTGTGACCATAGATCGCGCACGCGATGCGACGTACCAGGAATGCCAAGGCTCGTGAAGTTTGTACCAATACGCGCGGGCACCGACGCACGGTTCAGAAGCACGACGGCCATCGAACCGTCCTTGAGTGGTCGCGCCCACACTTGCAGGTCCGCCCGGCTCGCGCTGATGAGATGACCTTGCTCGCCAAGCGAATCTTGATTGACCGCGATGACGTCGCGATTGAGCAACACTTCGCGTGCGATGCGTGCTTCACGCGATGAGTCCGTCATCGTGCGCACGTCGTTGCCGGCAAT
>JANXUN010000454.1 GCA_025356185.1 Gemmatimonadaceae bacterium | reverse complement strand
GCAAAGTCGAGGCTGGGAGTGTTGAAGTCGTTGAGTCAACACAGACGGCCCTTGGGGAGGCTGCGAAAAAAGTCGTTGCGCGGTTGGATTTCTCGCCGGGAAAACTGAACGGGACTGGCGTGCGCACCAAGGTTGTCTTGCCAATCGTGTACAAGCCGTAAGCGGTTTAGCGGAGGTAGAAGAAGGGGCGGCCGCGCGCTGGTCGCCCCTTCGGTCTGGCACTAGTTTCCCGCGCCATGCCTACTCTGCCGACGTCGATGCGCGAAAAACTGCGCACGCTTGCTGCCGCTCGTGATGCGTCCGAGCAGGGCGGAGGTGCCAAGCGATTGGCCGCCCAACACGCAAAGGGAAAACTGTCCGCCCGTGAGCGGCTCGATGTGCTGCTCGACGAAGGTTCGTTCGTCGAGCTTGATCGCTTTGTCACGTCGCGCGCCACAGACGACGGCGAGGAATTGATCTACGGCGACGGTGTCGTCACCGGACATGGCCGAATTGACGGACGACTCGTCTATGTATTCTCGCAAGACTTCACTGTGTTCGGTGGTTCGCTCTCTGAGTCACACGCGGCCAAAATTTGCAAAGTGATGGATCTGGCGATGCGTGCGGGCGCGCCAATGATCGGACTCAATGATTCGGGCGGTGCGCGCATTCAAGAAGGCGTGGTTTCGCTGGGGGGATACGCGGACATCTTTTTGCGCAACACGCTCGCCTCGGGAGTGATACCGCAAATTTCTGCGGTGCTCGGGCCCTGCGCGGGCGGTGCGGTGTATTCGCCAGCGATTACCGATTTCATCTACATGGTGCGGGGCACGAGCTACATGTTCGTGACGGGTCCCAACGTGGTGAAAACGGTGACGCACGAAGACGTGACCATGGAGCACTTGGGAGGTGCCGATACGCATGCCGGCACGAGCGGCGTCGCGCACTTTGCCTGTGATTCGGAACTCGCGTGTCTTCAACAGATTCGCGAATTGTTTCGCTTTGTGCCGTCCAATAACGTAGACGAGCCGCCGCGCGGATCGGCGCGTGATCCACGCGATCGTCGTGATGACGCCCTGTTAGATGTTGTGCCCGAGAATCCGAATAAACCGTACGACATGCACGACATCATTCGTCGTGTCGTCGACGATGGTGAATTCTATGAAGTGCAACCAGACTACGCGGGCAATATCCTGGTCGGTTTTGCGCACTTGGGCGGGAGCAGCATTGGGATTGTCGCCAATCAACCCGCGGTGCTCGCTGGTGTGCTCGACATCAGCGCGTCGTTGAAGGCGGCGCGCTTTGTCCGTTTTTGCGATTGCTTCAACATCCCGCTTGTCACGTTTGAAGACGTACCAGGGTTCCTGCCAGGCGTCGCGCAGGAACACGGCGGGATTATTAAGCACGGCGCGAAATTGTTGTATGCGTACTGCGAAGCGACTGTACCGAAGCTGACCGTCATCACGCGCAAAGCCTACGGCGGTGCGTATGACGTCATGAGTTCGAAACACATTCGCGGTGACTACAATATCGCGTGGCCAACCGCAGAAATTGCGGTCATGGGACCGAAAGGCGCCGTCGAAATCATTTACAAAAAAGAGATCGCCGAGGCCGACGATCCGCAGGCTGCGATGGATGCACGCGTTGCCGAGTACACGGAGAAGTTTGCGAATCCGTACATCGCAGCGGCGCGCGGGTATGTCGACGATGTCATTGATCCGCGCGACACGCGCCCGCGTCTTATCAGCGCCCTCGAGGCGTTGCGCGGCAAACGTGATCGCAATCCGCCCAAGAAGCACGGGAATCTGCCGCTGTGACACCCGTCGCAACACCGGCACCCTTTCGCAAGATTCTCATCGCGAATCGCGGTGAAATTGCGTTGCGCATCATTCGCGCGTGCCAAGAGCTGGGCGTAAAAACTGTTGCGGTGTATTCCGATGCCGATGCGCGCGCGCCGCACGTGCGTGAAGCTGACGAAGCGGTACACATCGGACCCGCCCCGTCGAGCCAGAGCTATCTCGTGGGCGAGCGACTCATCGACGTCGCGAAGCGTACCGGTGCCGAAGCAATTCATCCGGGCTACGGATTTCTTTCCGAACGCGCATGGTTTGCACGTGCTGTTCGAGACGCAGGATTGGTATTTATCGGTCCGCCAGCGGAAGCCATCGACGCGATGGGGTCAAAGACCGCCGCGCGACACTTGGTCTCAACTGCCGGCGTGCCCGTGGTCCCCGGTACCACACAAGCGTTGAAAGACGCCGACGAAGCCGCCACGATTGCGGAATCATTTGGCTACCCGGTGCTGCTCAAGGCCGCTGCCGGTGGCGGCGGCAAAGGGATGCGCGTCGTGCGAAATCGTGAAGAGATTGCCGATGCGCTGTCGTCGGCTCAGCGCGAAGCGAAAAATGCGTTTGGCGATGACGCGGTGTACATCGAGAAGTACATCGAAGGACCTCGTCACGTCGAAATTCAAATACTCGCCGACACCCACGGCAACATTGTGCACTTGGGCGAGCGCGAATGTTCAGTGCAACGTCGGCATCAAAAGATGATCGAGGAGGCGCCGAGCGTTGCCGTGAGCCCGGCGTTGCGCGCGCGCATGGGGGAGACTGCGGTCGCTGCAGCGCGCGCGGCAGGGTATGTGAACGCCGGGACGTGCGAGTTTTTGCTCGACCGATCCGGCGCGTTCTACTTTCTCGAGATGAACACGCGCATCCAGGTCGAACACCCAGTCACCGAGTTGGTGATGGGTCTTGATCTTGTGCAGTGGCAAATCCGCATCGCGGCTGGTGAAGTGTTGCCATTCGAGCAAAAGGCCTTCACGCCGCGCGGCTGGGCAATGGAGTGTCGCATCACGAGTGAAGATCCGTACAACGGGTTTTTGCCGTCGACTGGGCACATCGACTATCTGCATGTGCCGACCGGTCCAGGCGTGCGGTGGGATGGTGGCATCGAATCGGGGAGCGACGTCGGACTGTACTACGATCCCATGCTTGCAAAACTGATCGTCCATGCGCCGAC
>JANXUN010000401.1 GCA_025356185.1 Gemmatimonadaceae bacterium | reverse complement strand
GCCGGCGTTCACCAGGCGGTGCTGCGCATCCTCTGCGTCGATGTGCAGCGCATGCATAACAATTGCACGTTTGACTTCGCCACTGGCGCGCATGAGCAGCGCGCGCGCCTCGTCACGCGATACGCCGCACACTTCAATCACCATGCGCTCAGCGCGATCGGTGAGCTTTACGTTCGTCGTGCGCAAATCGACCATCAAGTTGCCGTAGCTTTTCCCAACGCGAATCATCGCGCCCGTCGTGATCATATTGCAGATCAACTTGGTGGCCGTGCCGGCTTTCAGTCGCGTCGAACCGGTTAGCGCTTCAGGGCCAACCACGGCAATAATCGGGATGTCGACGACTGCGCGCATTGCCGTGGGTGGTTCGGTGCACGCGATCAGTGCGGTCGTTGCGCCACGGTGTTGTGCACGTTCGAGCGCCCCGCGCACGTACGGTGTGCTTCCGGACGCGGCAATGCCCACCACGACGTCGCCCGCAACAACGTGATGCGCGTCCATCGCTGCGGCGCCGCCTGCAGGATCGTCTTCGGCGCCTTCGATTGGAGTGCGCAGCGCGCGATCACCGCCGGCGATGATGCCGACCACCATCGAGGGATCGGTGCCAAATGTTGGTGGACACTCACTGGCATCAAGCACGCCGAGTCGTCCCGAGGTCCCAGCGCCGATGTATAACAGGCGTTGCTGTGTGCGAAAGGCTTGCTCGACGGCGGCGATGGTGCGCGCGATGGCGTCACGCTGCGATGCGACTGCGTCCGCGACGCCGCGGTCTTCGCCGCACAGCAAGTCGACAATCGACTCTGGCGACGCGAGGTCGATGTCGACGGTACGCGGATTGCGACGTTCGGTAACGCGAGAATCCACCGTCAGGGCGCTGCGCTGGAAGTGAAGGGAGAGTAGCTTCTATAATTATTGATGCTGAACCAGCAACGTAACTTACGAGTCAGAATGCGCGAACCGCAAGCCGCATGGATAGTTGAAACACACGCGTTCAACGCATGCGTACGCGGCCTTCGCAAACGCGGCATTCGTGTCGTGCTCGCAACGGTGTTCGCATGCGCCGTTGCCGTGCCAACAGTCGCGACCGCGCAAATTCGCAACCGGAGTTTCAGTCCCGACTACGGGTGGTGGATATCGGGTGGAGCGAGTGGCGTTGTCATGAACGACATCACCGATGGCGCGTCGCAATCCAAATGGGTCTTTGGTGGTGATCCGCTGTGGCAGTATCGCGCGTCGTTTGAGAAAGCGATCGACGAGTTCACGAGCATCGGTGTCGTCGCCGGCTACGGCAAGGTTGGCGTCACCGTGCAATCGATCGCAGCGGCCGCAAACGCCAAGTTGCCCGCCGCGTGTCAAATCAGTTGCGCAGCGACGACCGAGATGTGGAGCGGCCTTGCGCAGTTTCGCACCGGCGGTGGCGAAGGATTTCACACGCTATTCGAAATCGACGGTGGCGTCACGACGTTTCGTCGATTTACCACGACTGCGGATAAAACTCCGATCACCGGCATCACGAACACGTTGGATCTGACCGGGACGCTTGGGCCTGGCTTTGGCTATTCGCTATCGCGCTCGATGGCGATCACGCTGGTGCAAGATTTCGGCATCGGTTTTCACTCCAAGACCGATCTCCCATCAGGAACCGGCCGCACGTGGCACGTGCGTAATACACGCGCAGCGATCCGCATCAAGTTCGGTGGACGCTAACGTTCGACGTCTCCCGTCTCGCAGTTCGTCTCCCGTCTCCCGTCTCCCGTCTCCCGTCTCCCGTCTGCAGAAGCATGCGCCCACTCCTGCTGGTCCTGTTCGCGGCCTCCGCCTGCGCGCGTTCATCCACGTCAACGTCATCCGCTACCGACAGCGCCGCGCCGCCCGCGATCCCTGCGCGCGTTGCCGCGTCGTTTCCCGCAGGTTGGCACTTGCCCGCCGGTGCAAAAGCGACATTTGCGCCACAAGCGATGGCCGTGAGCAACAGTCCAGACGCCAGCGCCGCCGCGGCAGAGATTCTGAAAGCCGGTGGTAACGCCGTCGATGCGGCCGTTGCACTGGGATTTGCACTTTCTGTTGCCTGGCCTGAAGCAGGAAACATCGGCGGCGGCGGTTATATGGTGATCAAGCTCGCCGACGGACGAACCGCAGCAATCGACTATCGCGAGGTCGCGCCGCTCGCAGCAACACGCGACATGTATCTCGACGCGAATGGAAAGCTCACGGACAAGAGTGTTGAAGGGCACTTAGCATCGGGTGTTCCCGGTGCGGTGGCTGGCTTGACCGCGGCGCTCGAGAAA
>JANXUN010000392.1 GCA_025356185.1 Gemmatimonadaceae bacterium | reverse complement strand
CAAACATTCGGCTCGCGTGTCTCGGGCAGCTCCCAGCGTTGCTTGACGCGGTCTCATTGTTGCGTGATGCGCTGGCGGAAAAAGGCGAAAAGTTTGACGGCATTGTCAAAGCCGGTCGAACGCATTTGCAGGACGCGATGCCCATCCGCTTGGGACAGGAGTTCACGGCATATGCAGGCTCGATCGAGCGCGCTCGACGCCGAGTGTGCGATGCGGCAGACTATCTCAATGATTTGGGTATTGGCGGGTCGGCTGTGGGAACGGGTGTCACGGTCGAGCCGCAGTATCCCGCGCTCATGCAGCATCACCTGGTGGCGATAAGCGGCATTCGTTCGTTGCGCGTCGGCACCGATCGCATACAGCTGATGCAGAGCATGGGCGACGCGGCGGCGTTTTCGTCGGCACTTCGCGGACTGGCAATCGAGCTCTCCAAGATTGCCAGCGACTTGCGCTTGATGGCATCAGGGCCGCGCACGGGCCTCGACGAAATTCGATTGCCCGCCGTGCAACCCGGTTCCTCGATCATGCCGGGTAAAATCAATCCGTCGATCCCCGAAATGATGAACCAAGTCTGTTTTCAGGTCATTGGATGCGATGCCACGATCGCCATTGCGTCAGAACATGGACAGCTCGAACTCAACGTGATGATGCCGGTAATCGCGCACAATCTGTTGCTATCCATGCGGATCCTCACCAATGCGATCAGGGCACTGACTGATCGATGCATTGTGGGTATCGAGGCGAACGTCGCCATGTGCGAATACTGGGTTGAGCGTTCCGCCGCGCTTGCGACCGCGCTCATGCCGCAAATCGGATACGCGCGGGCTGCGGAAATCGCAAAGCAATCGCTTCGAGAAGGCGTGCTGATCCGCGATCTAGTCGCGCGTGACTCCGTCATTCCGGCCCATGACATCGCCGGCGTATTGGATCTGAAGAAAATGACTGACATTGGTGTGCCTAGCGGTGCGCACGGCGCGAGCGCGGGCGGCTAGGCGAACCGCGAGTCCGACGTCGGTGCTTGTCCTCATCGCGCGTCGCCCCTAGACTCTCTGTCATGCGCATTACCACCTGGGCCGAGTACGGACTTATCTGCGCGTTGCATCTCGCGCGACGCGTGGGTGAAGGGCCCGTGACCGGACGAGAAATCGCTGCGCGCGAGAAGCTGCCTGCAGACTATGTCGAGCAGATTTTGCTGCGCATGCGACGCGCAGAAATTGTGACGAGTACGCGGGGCGCACGCGGCGGCTACTCGCTTGCACGTGATGCCACGACCGTCTCCGTCCGTAACGTCATCCAAGCGTCCGAGCTCACCACGTTTGACTTGCATTGCGTGTCGCATCCGGTCGACGCGGAACGTTGTTCGGAATCGGAGAACTGCAGTATTCGTCCCGTCTGGCACATGCTTCAGCAACGAATCGACGAAGTGCTCGAGGCCGTAAAGCTCAGCGACTTGCTGGCTGACGAAGCGGTGGTTCGTGAACGCATTGGATTGCCGCCGTACGTGATGATGGCCGATCGTCCTAGCGCGTTACCCATTTTGCAGAGCTGACCGGTGAGTGTGCTCGGCAATTGGCGGCTTTCGCGTGAACGTCGACGCCTTGCCGATCAGTTCGTGCAGGGCGTACTCATTGCGCCGACGAGCGCCGAGGTTGAATGGCTTACTGCACTGACGGGCGATCGCGCGGTCGCATTGCGTGAAGTGACATTTGCGCGTCGCGCCATCGCGTTAATCGTCGCGGAGCGCGATGCGCTGGATGATCGCACCGCGTCGGATGTTGCCCACGCACTCGCACCCATCATCGAGGCTGAGGCTCGGCGCTCGGCAGCCGTTGGGCACGCGTGGACGACGCGATGGCGCGAATACGGCGCGACGCTCGCCGCACGAGGACTGGCGGACGCACCGGCAACGCGGCTTGCGCGCGTGCTGCTTACGGGGGCGAACGTACGCGACGCGAACGGTGACGTCATTGAGCGGGCGACGCAATTCGTGCACGCAACACGCGCATCTGCAAACGAATCTCTGCGCGCAATTTTTGGTGCTGCAACGCTTCCCGAAGACGTTCGACCGTCTGCACTACGCTCGTAGCGGGAACGCACCACGCACCGAGCCGGCCGCGATTGTGAGCGGTGGGCGCCGAAGCACCGCACGTCTCGTGATCCACGACCGGCTCAGTGTGTTGAAAAGTGCCGAAGGCCGGACTCGAACCGGCACGCCCTTGCGGGCACTGCGCCCTGAACGCAGCGCGTCTACCAATTCCACCACTCCGGCAGGTCGGGAAGAATAGGTCGTGCACCATTCCGAAGTCAACTGACTAATTTGCTCGATAGCATGGCCACTCAAGACACCGAAGACCCGATCGAGATGATCGCGCGGAACAAGCGCGCGCGTCATGACTACGAGATACTCGATACGTGGGAGACCGGCATCGTGCTCTCGGGAACCGAGGTGAAAGCGTTGCGCGATGGACGCGCTAACCTCACTGACGCATTTGGAATCGTGAAAGATGGCGAAGTGTTTTTGCTCAATTTGCATATCGGTGCATACAGTCAGGGCAACAATTTCAATCACGAACCGACGCGCACACGCAAACTCTTGCTTCATCGCCGCGAGATTCGGCGCATGATTGGGGCGGTCGAGCGGCAGGGACTCACGTTGGTGCCGCTGGATTTGTATTTCGTGCGTGGACGCGTAAAAGCGCGACTCGCGCTCGTGCGCGGAAAGCAACAGCACGACAAGCGCGAAGATCTCAAAAAGCGTGACGCCGATCGTGAGATCGCGCGTGCGCTACGCAGCCGGTAACGGTGCGATGATCTGGCTGGCGATCATTGGCTGCGCACTCCAAGTCGCTGCCGCCACACCGACTCGCGCAGCAAAGGCATCCGTCGCTCGCCGGCGCGTCGTGGTGGTCGATGCCGGGCACGGTGGCGTCGACCGGGGCATGACCGGCCCATTGGGATCCACGCGCAAGGTGTACGAGAAGGACATTACCCTCGCGGTAGCGCGTCAGCTCAAGAGTGCGCTTGAGCGGCGAGGGATCGGCGTCGTGATGACGCGTGCGACCGACACGCTGATCGCGCTTGGAGATCGTGGCAAGATTGCGAATCAGGCCAAGGGCGATCTGTTCATCTCGATCCACGTAAACGCGGCCAATCCGGGATGGCATGAACCGGGCGGCGCGCGTGGTTATGAAACGTATTTCTTGGCCGAAGCCAAGACCGAAGATGAACGTCGCGTCGAAGCGATGGAAAACGAAGTCATCAAGTTTGAATCGAACGCCGACGCGTCTCGTGATGATCCACTCGGATTTATCATTCGCGACATGGCGCAAAATGAGCACTTGCGCGAGTCGTTGCGATTGGCGGACATGGTGCAGGGCAGTCTCAAGCGTATGCATCCAGGCCCCAGTCGAGGCGTCAAACAAGCGGGCTTCATGGTGCTGGTGAAAGCGTTCATGCCCGCGGTGCTGGTCGAAGTCGGCTTTGGCAGCAATCGTGCCGAATCCGCGTACATGACCGATGGCGCCAATCAGCGCGCGCTGGGCGAAGCGATTGCCACGGCTGCGGATGCATTCCTCGCGCAATATCAGCGCAAAGTGACCGGCAGCAAATGATGTGGCGTCGCCTTTGCGTGCTCGCGGTACTTTTCGCGACGACAAGTTGCGTGTACTACAACGGCATTTATAACGCCAAGTCGGCAGCGCACGATGGTGACGTTCGGTTGCGTCGTGGCAGTGAAGGTGATGCGACTACATTTTTTCAACAGTCCGCGGCGAACGCAGAAAGCGTATTGGTTCGCTCACCGCAATCGACGTGGCGGCCACGTGCGCTGTATCTCGCCGGACGCGGAGCGGCCCTCGGCGGTCAGTGCGAGAATGCCGTTGGTCGACTCACCGAGTTTCTGGCGCTCTCGTCAACTGACGAGCGCGATCGTGATCGGGCTCGTGTTGCGCTGGCCTCGTGTGATTTGCGATTGTCGCACGTCGCACTGGCTCGCGCGCGTCTCGATTCCCTGGTTGATGTGCGTGACGCGACGACCGCGCAACAAGCGCGCATTTGGGCAGCACGTGCGGCATTGGCGGCGGGCGACCGGGACGCGGTGGCGCAATATCTGCGCGATGTGAATGAAAGCACACTGCCGTGGGAATTGGTGCTTGCGTCGCTTTCCGCGCAGGAATTTGTGCGCGTCGAGTCATTGCTTGTACAGCGTGCCGTACGCGCGGACTATCGCGACGATGTGCCGCGCGTGCTGCGCGACTTGTGGGCCGCCGAGCAGTTCGATGCGGTCGATCGCATTGTGAAGCAGTACGACGCGTCGCGCGTCCGTGATGCGAACCGCGCGACGCTGCACTTCACCGTTGGGGAACTACATCTGCGCGCGGGGCACGACTCGGTCGCGCGCATGCATCTCGCGATGGTGCGCGGACTGGCCGGTCGCGACACGTTGCTGGCCCTGGAGTCGGCCGCGCGCCTCAACTATCTCGCGATGACGCGTGCGCCATCGCTGCGCGATATCGACTCGATGTCTGCGCAGCACGACGTGGCGATTCGTCGACTGGCGTTTAGCAAACGCGTGAATGAACAGCTGCTGCTTGTGCAGCTCTTCGCGAATCAAAACGATCCGACAGGCGCCTCTGATTATCTCGCGGCCGAAGTGGCACGTGACTCATTGCGCGCACCTTCGTTGGCATTGGCGTTGTTTCTGCACGTCGCACGCGATATTCCCGGCACGCCGTTCGCGCCCCAGGCGCTGTATGCGGCAGGATTGCTCCTTCCAGACAGCGCGCCGCAGTGGCACGCACGGATAAAGCGCGAGTTCGGCAATTCCGCGATCGCCGCTGCGCTTACTGGCGAAGACCCAGGAATGCGTGCGGATTTTGCGAGTGCGCCCCCACTGCTGTCGGTGCGTTGGAGTGAGACCTTTCGCATGTGGAGCGATAGCGTGCGCAAATTGCGCGTGCCGCCAAAGGGCGGCACGAACGCCGCGGGACGTCCGTGATCGCCACAACATCGGCGCGCGACACCAGCGATTTGCTCGTGGTTGCAGGCTTACACTTTCGCAATCCCATTGTGTTGGCATCCGGCACCGCTGGTTTCGGACGAGAGATCGATGACGTCGTCGACCTCGGCGTAGTGGGGGGCATTGCGACGAAGGCGGTGAGTGTTGCGCCTCGTCACGGCGCGCCACCTTTGCGCGTGAGTGAGTTTGCCGGGGGCATGATCAACGCGATTGGTCTCGCAAATCCTGGCGTCGATGTCGTGAAACGCGACTGCATTCCGTGGTTGGCCGCGCGCGATCCACGGCTGCAAGTGATTGTGAATGTCGTGGGGAACGCCATCGACGAATTCACGTCGGTGGTGCGTGAACTCGATCCGTTATTTGGCGTGCATGCGTTTGAACTCAACGTGAGTTGCCCCAACGTGAAGTCGGGTGGATTGGAGTTTGGGGGCGATCCCGTGGCGCTCGCGTCGCTGGTCAGTGCGGTGCGCGAGTGCACGGTGCGGCCGCTGTTCGTGAAACTTTCGCCAACGCTCGGTGCAGGCATCGTTGACGCCGCGCGCATCGCGGTTGATGCCGGTGCAGACGGAGTTACGCTGATCAACACGATGCCGGGACTCGTCATCGATACCGATCGCTCGCGACCAAAAATCGGATTTGGAACCGGTGGCGTCAGCGGGCCAGCGCTCCTTCCGTTGGGGGTGCTCGCAACGTGGCGCGTCTCCCGCGCTCTTCCAGCGACGCCAATCATCGGACTTGGCGGCGTCTCAACCGCCGACGACGCGCTGCAGTACATCATGGCCGGCGCATCGCTGGTAGGCGTCGGAACCGCAGTGATGCGCGATCCTCGAGCGCCAACGCGGATCGCGCGCGGCCTCGCCCAGTGGCAACTGGCGCACAACGTTCGCCATCTCCATGATGTGAAAGGGACATTGGAATGGCCGAGCTAGCAGATCGGGTCGTGCGCACAGTGACACCGATCGTCGCGCTCGATGTGGCCGACGAACGAGCCGCGCAGCGTCTCGTCGAGCGGCTCGGCAATTCCTGCGACTACTACAAAGTGGGGCTGGAGCTGTTCACTGCGGGTGGTCCCACCATCGTCGACTGGCTTCGTAGCCAGAACAAGCGGGTCTTTGTCGACCTCAAGCTGCACGACATTCCGAATACGGTTCGCA
>JANXUN010000384.1 GCA_025356185.1 Gemmatimonadaceae bacterium | reverse complement strand
GGTCGATGTAGCCAACAAATGCCAGCGAATCGCTGCGACTGAGCACCTGACGACTGTCGCCCAAACGCTGTTGAATCGTGGCCGTGATGATCAGTCCCACGTCTGGTTGTTGATGCACCAATCGCCACGTGACAATCGCGCGTTTTGATTCGGACGAACTGCGATCAAAGTACGCAATGCGTTTGATGGACGTATCTACTTGAAAATCGCTCATGCTGAGCGGCGAGCCATAGTCGCGGTCGTCCGTAGAGAACCGCGTCGTCAATGACGCACCGCTCACTTCGAGGCGCGTGTGCAACTGTGGAATCACCGGCAAGGTCACGATCGCTTCGTAGCCTTTGCTGCCCAACGTTCCACTGTTCACGAAGCGTTCGAGAAAAACCGGAACAGGTTCGTAGTACGCCGGTGGATCGATGATGCGACCGGGTTGGCCGGTGCCACGTCCCGTGTCGGCTAAATTGTATCGCGCGCGTTGCAACGGTTGCGGATCGCGACGCGTCGTCACCGCGCCGTGAATGATGTCGTTGAACCAAGTGACACTGATCGCGCCACGTTGAGCGCCGCCGTCAAGTTCAAAGCCAGCTTCGCGTTTGTTTGCGCGCGAAAGTCCGAGTGCGCTGTTGGTCGGATCTTTGATAAACGTGGTAACAACCGCGAGTCGTTCGCGCGGGTCAGGTGTGAATCGATTCACGTTCACCAAATCGTAGTACTGCGGAGCTGGAGAGAGCTGTGAAATGGTCGGCGATTTACTCACGGTGCCAATTCCTGCACGTAAGCGAAGCCATGGACGTGGAGTGAGCTGTGCACTTAAGCGCGGTTGTAGTTGGGCAGAACGCACGCCGCCTGCGATCGATCCCGCCTCGTGCAGCGCCTCCAATCGCACACCCGGTTGCAGTTCAGCGATCCATTCTCCGCGTTTCACAGCAACGCGCGTGTCGGCATAGAATGCACTCGTTGCCATCGCCGGCGTGTCGCTAAATCGCGTTGGTCGGTCATAGCCCGCGGTGCCGTTAAACTGACTCACCTGCGGCGGCTTCGAGATGGGGAACACATAGCCGTCACCGCTGTTCCATTCGCGCCGCACTTCCGATCCAAGACGCAGTTGCGCGACACGGCCGGTGCCCGTCGTGCTGCGATCCCACTCCAGACGCGTGTATAGCAGGTGCGGCGCGCCGAGTAGTTGATACGACGCATTGTAGATGCCTTCGATAAACGACCCGATATTGCGGCCTTCGGTGAGACGGTCGGTGAACGGCGTCGTCGGACGACTGAGATTTCTTGCTTCGGCGGTCGATTGGGATTGAACGTCATACGCAAGTGTCCATTCCAGTTGACCACCGCCGAGTGCGAGTCGGGCGCGTTCGCCTAAGCGAAGTCCATGATCGTCCTGAAATGAACTGCGTCCAGCCTCAACATCGAGACGCTCGGGTGATTCGTATTTGAGCTGCCACCAATCCAGTCTGGTGTCGAGCGTCAGCTTTGGCAGCGGTGCGCGACCGTCGGCATTGCGCGGTTGCTCCGGCGCAATACCGAATGAGATACGATGCGCTATTTGACTCGCGCCACGCGTCGTTACCGCGCTGCTGAGTGTTCGCGATAACGCAGTTTGCGCGAGGTTGCCGGTGGCGGTGAGTTGTTGTCGCTCGTTTTGAAACGCACGTCCGCCGACGATATTTCCTTCGCTTGTTCGGGGATCGTAGCGTGCGGTGATTTCTGGTGGTGTGGCCGACGCGCGGGTGTCGACGATGATCGCGCCCTGCGTGAGATCACCCCATCGCGCCGACGGAATCCCGCGAATGACTTCAACGCGCTCAAGCGTCGCGGCAGGGATTCGTCGCAGATCAATGCCACCGCCCGCAGTCGACGCCGTTGGCACAACCTCACCGCGCACGCCGACGCTTTGCATGTTGGCGTTATTCGATAGCGGAACACCGTCAAGCACGATCAGTGTACCCGACGCGGCGATGTCCGCAGCGGAGGGTCCTGCAACGCCGCCTGTGGTTGTTGTGCTCAACTGCGCCAGTGCGCGAAGAGAGAACTGCGACGACGCGTCTAGCCCTGGCGGCTGCAGTGGCACACCTGGAATGAGTTCGAGTACGCCTTGCAGGCTCGATGTGATTTGATTCGCAATTGCGTTGCGATCAATTACGCTCGCGGTGCCCAGTTCGCCTTTCGCACGACCGCTGCGGTCGGCGGTTACAATGAGTTGGTCAAGCTTGAGTGCGCTCGTCGCCATCAGGACGTTGAGGGTGAGCATGCCGGTGGCGGCCACGTTCGCGGTGACACGTGATGGTGCGTATCCAAGTCGCCGAACGAGCAACACCTGCGGTCCGGCGGGGACACGCAAGATAACGTATCGCCCAAGTGAGTCGGTGCGCGCGAAAAGCGTCGTGCCTTCGATCTCTACGGTCGCGCCGGGAACTGGAATGTCGGAAGTGCGCACGGAAACGCGTCCTTCGATGCGTGCCGCCACGTCCTGTGCGTGAACGGGCGATGCCGCGAGCAGAGAGCACATGACGAAAACTCGGTGCAGCCGTGCTGAATTCACATCGACTCCGGCAAGCGAGGATTGCGCGGCAAGGCGTTCACGCCTGACGGGTGCAGCTCTAGCATCCGCCGCGGCGGTTCGACCAACTGGACAGTGAACAATTCTTCACGACTTATTGTGCTGACCGTTGCAAGTTTGAGCAACTCGATTCGTCACACTCGTATGGTGCGCCACCGTCCGCTACCCCAAAGGAGAGCCATAAGGATACCTCTACCGGCCGCCGTCAGCGCCAGCGTCCACCACAATCCCGTCGTCCCAAACTCCGCCGCAGCCCACGCGCCCACAGGAATGCGCAACGCCGTAATCGCCGTACTCCCGATCATCGGTGGCAGCGTATACCCAGCACCGCCCATCGCGCTCTCTAGCACCACCTCGGCGCCCAAAAACAATTGCGAGAATGCCGCGATGCGCACATAGCGCGCGGCTTCATGCACGACATCAGGATTCGTCGAAAACAATGACGCGAGTTGCTCGGGCATCAGCGCTGTGACGAGCGCCATGACTGCGCCGAGCGCGGTGACCAGTTGCATCGCACTCCAGCCGGCGCGTCGCGCACGCTCTACGTCACCGGCACCGAGACTTTGTCCGACAATGGCGGCGACCGCAGCACCTGCACCGGTGCTCACCACATACACGATGCTCTCCACACGAAAACCCAGCCCAAGTGCCGCGAGCGCTGGCGTACCAAACTGCGTCGTCGTGCGCGTGAGAATGACGTAAATAAAGCTGAACACGATGCCCGTCGTTGCTGCCGGCGCGCCGATCTTTGCGATGCTGGCCCACACATCAAAGCGCGGCATCGCAAATGCAATCATGCCACGCTTACGCAACAACCACACGCCAACAACACAGGCAACGCCGCGCGGTACCAGTGTCGCAATCGCTGCACCTCGTACACCCATCGCTGGCACGGGTCCAGCGCCCAAAATGCACAACGGATCGAGCACCAATCCCAACACCGTTGTGAACAACAAGATCACCAGCGGTGTGCGCGTATCACCGGCCGCGCGGAACGTGGCGTCAACCGCAAAGAATGCAAAAATGAGCGGCATGCCGGCGAGATAACTGCCAAGATATTGCTTGCCGATGCTGGTGATCGCCGCATCGGTGTGCATCAGTGCAAACAATGTTGGCAACACACTTGGCGTGATCAGCGCGATCACGATTCCCAGGGATGCACCAAACACGACGCCGTCACCCGCCGACTGCGCCGCTTCGCGCGGCCGGCGTTCACCGT
>JANXUN010000349.1 GCA_025356185.1 Gemmatimonadaceae bacterium | reverse complement strand
CAAACCCAGTATGACTTGGGCGCAGGCGGTGCGTGAAGCGCTGTGCTTTGGCTGGATTGACGGTGTGGTAAAGCGCCTCGACGACGAGCGCTATCAACGTCGGTTCACGCCGCGCAAAGCGCGAAGCATTTGGAGTGCCGTCAATGTCAAGCACGTCAATGAACTGATCACCGAAGGAAAAATGCACGCCGCGGGTATGAAGGCGTTCGAGGCACGTACCGCCAACCGTTCTGGCATCTACAGCTTTGAACAGCGTCCGCTCACATTGCCCGAGCCATTTGCATCAACGATGCGCGCAAACAAAAAGGCGCAGGCGTTTTGGGACACCCAACCCAAGTCGTACAAGCAAACTGCCACGTGGTGGGTTACCAGTGCGAAGCAAGCAGCCACCCGCGACCGCCGCATGGCGCAGTTGGTGCAGCACTGCGCGCAGTCTACGCGTCTGCCACAATTTGTGAGCAGCAAGCTGCCGTCCAAAAAGGCGACGTAGCCGCATGACGCCGGTTCCTTAGATGTTGCTCACGATGCGCGCGGCGCTTGTCAACGATGTCTTGCACATCTTGCGCGTGCGCAATTCGGCGGCGCGCGCGCTCACCCAGCAGTTTGGCGACGGACCGTGGACACGCGAGTCGACCGAGCGCGGAGCGCTGAACGGCTTGCGTCATTCGCGAATCATTCTCGCGTTCGAAAACAACATACCCGTCGGCACGTATCGTATTACCACGCACAAGCCGTGGGCGATTGATCGAGCATTCTTTACGCCGGTGCTCCGACCGTTGTATCTCACCGATATGGCCGTTGCGGCATCACACCAACGCGCCGGTGTCGGAAGGGCACTGATTGCACACGCCGAAGCGATCGCGCGTGCGCACCCGGCGCAGGCGATCTGGTTGGACGCGTACGATGCAGACGCAGGCGCGGGATTGTTTTACGCGAAATGCGGCTTTCGCGAATGTGGTCGCACCGTGTATCGAGGCGCGCCGCTCGTGTACTACGAAAAGTCGATCGTCTCGTAGCGCGACTACTCGCCTGCGCGGCTAGTCGCCGTGCGCGCGCCGGTAGACCACGCTACTTCCGCTCGTACCTCCAGTTGAGCGCCTTTCCCTCAAGCACCTGCGCCACGGTCTTCTCGATGCGCGAGACTTTGGTCTCCTCGCGCTTCGCGCCGGAGACCCACTCCGCGTACTCACGTTGACCGCTCAGACTCATCGCATCAAACGCTTTTTTCGCTTTCGGTTTTTTCGCCAGCGCTGCAGCAAGTGCTGCGGGCACGCTCACAGCTTTCGGCGCCTTCGACACCGGTCGCGACAGCTTCACACCAGCAGCATTCAGCTTCATCGCACGCTTGATGCACGCAGCAACCTTGCTTTTCGGCGGCAAATCTTTGATCGACTCCATGCGCTCCAATTGATCGATCGTCTTTGCGTCAGCGCCCTGCGTGACCAGTTCCGCACGCAACCAAAATCGGAATGCCATGTGCGCCTTGAAACCGTCCATGCCGCACATAATGCCGTTGGAGTCAAACGCCGGTCGACTCCACTTGATCGTCTCGACCACTTCCGGACAAGTCGCGTGCACGATGTCTCGCAACACAATCATCATGGGCCGCGCGAACGCACCCGACTTGGCGATGTATGCGTCAATGCGTTTGTCGCGACTTCCCATAGAGTAGCCGAAGTAAGTAATGCCGTGAAATGATCCGCCATCTAGCTACGAAGGCCGTGCGCTGCACCTATTTTACGCACCATGTCGAACTCTGCCACCTCTCGTACTGAGTCAGCGCGCTCCGATGGCTCGCTGGTCCGTTCACTCGGCCCGCTCGCGCTGGCCGCCGCTATCGCCAACGTCACGATTGGTGGAGGCATCTTTCGACTGCCCGCGGCCGTCGCTGCATCATTGGGCGCCGCAGCACCGCTGGCGTACCTCGTGTGCGCGATCGCGATGGGACTTATCGTCTTGTGCATCGCCGAGGCGGGCAGTCGCGTGTCGCTCACGGGCGGACCCTATGTCTATGTCGAGACCGCGTTCGGTCCATATGTCGGTTTTATCGCTGGGGTGATGCTTTGGCTTCTCGGCACCACGGCAGTGGCAGCAGTCACTGGCGTGATGGCCGACAACGTCGCTGCGCTCGTCCCGTCGCTCGCGACACCAACAATGCGCGCGATCATTCTTATTTTTGCGTTCGTGCTCACGGGCGCTGTGAACGTATTCGGTGTACAATACGGCAGTCGACTCAACACGATCTCTACAGCCGCAAAGCTCTTACCGCTGCTATTGCTGGTCGTTGTGGGCGTGTTCTCAATCAAGAGCACGAATGTCGCGATCACACAGACGCCGACGCCGTCGACGCTGCTCCGTTCGTGCATCGTGCTCATCTTCGCGTTCTCCGGTGTTGAAAGCGCGCTCGTGCCAAGTGGTGAAGTCCGTGAGCCATCGCGCACGGTTCCTCGCGCGATCTTTGCCGCCATGATCGGCATCACGTTGCTGTACGTCTTGCTGCAGTTAGTCGCGCAAGGGGTGCTTGGCGATGCACTCGGCCAGTCCAAAACGCCGCTGGCCGACGCAGCCGGCGCGATCTTTGGACCGTGGGGACGCACGATGCTTTTGGTTGGTGTGGTGGTGTCGACGTTCGGCTATTTGAGCGGAATGACACTGGCGATACCGCGCGCACTATTCGCGTTTGCGCGCGACG
>JANXUN010000316.1 GCA_025356185.1 Gemmatimonadaceae bacterium | reverse complement strand
CTGCACGATGCGCTGCTTACCGTGCCCGTGATTTGCGTGTGCGTGGCGATCGTGTTGTGGATCGGATCTCGCTCAGTCGAGCGTGACTACGCGCAGGTTCGAGCTGTCACATAGCTCGACCCGCGCGCAATTCCCGCTAGTGAACCCGCACGACTCCCTCTACCGGCTTCACAAGCGTTGGTGGAACGCCGTCAATCGAGTATCGCCACGTGAGTGTTGCGGCCGCGTGCGGCACGACCTCGATGTCGTATGTCTCGCCCGGCTGAATGGTGACCGCCGCCGCCCTCGGCGTTGATTGCATCGCCGTAAGCGGAAAGCCATCCTTTGCGAGGACGCGCCACTCCACCGGCTTGTCGCCATTTAACAGCGTCACAGCCATTGCGAAGTCGGAGTGAATGTTGATCAGTCGGAACCTCCCATGCGCGCCCACTTTGAGATCGATCGGCGCGGGTGTGCCGGATCCGTTCACCAACGCCTGAGGATACTTCGTCGGATCGAAGAAATTGCCGATCGGCCCACCGTCGCTCAGCAGCAGCACATGCTCGGCGCCGGGCGCTGGCTTTTCGCCAGGCTCACGCACGATGAGCGCACCGTAAAGGCCCGAGGATATTTGCTGAAACTCGTTTGAGTGCGAGTGATAGATGAACGTTCCCGCGCGCGGAGGCGTGAATCGCACCGTAATTGAATCTCCAGCTTTGATGTGCGGCAAAATCGATCCGCTGTCGCCGCTGATACCGGGTACGCCATCCGGAAAGCTTTCGAGTTCAATGCCGTGCCAATGAATGGCCGCGCTTTCGTGAGACTGGTTGACTATCGTAACTGCCACGCGTTCGCCGCGCGTCAACTCGAGCTGTGGCCCGGGAACCTTCATCGCCGCGGTGTCCCGCTCTTCGGGCGACCCACCAAGTACAAACGCATAGCCGATATTCTTGCCGTACACAGCGGCCTTCGAGCGAACAATCATCCGAATCGACCGCGCGACGGCGGGTGCGACGGGCGCTGGCCCGGTTCGCCGAACGTTCATGGCGAGAACGAGTCCAACCATGTGATTCGCGTCGGCGGTTGCGTCGTGATCTTCGTGCGTCATCACCGATTTGTCCGAATCGAATGATTCGAACGGCGCGATGTGCGAAGCAACGTGGCAATGGAACACCCAGTTTCCGCTACGCTCCGGCGAGAACGTGAGTGCCATCGTCTGCAACGGCTTGACGACCTCGGTGACGGCCATGCGCCGTTGCACAGCAGCATATGCGGTGTCGCCGCTCACGTCGCCGCGCGCATCGACGCGATAGTAGAAACCGTGCAAGTGTAGCGGATGCTCGAGGTTACTCAGATTGATGAAGCGCCAGTGAACCGAGTCGCCTTGAGTGAGCTGCAGCCTTTCGTTGGCCGGATATCCGATGCCATTGAAGTTGAGGCCGACATTCTTGTTAATGCCGCTTCTGGTGGTCGTATCGAGCTCGGCATAGCTCGAGATGACGAAGATGCGATCGTTCGAGGGAGCAGCGCCTGCCGAATCAACGACCATCGCGCCATTCAGCTGCGCGTCTGCGCCAAATCGCGCCGCGATTGGGAATGTGTCCGTGCGCGCCAGGTAGGCGAACGTTCCGGCTGTTGATCGCGTGAACTGAACGTCTTTCGACGCGCCGGCGGCAATCTGCACACTGTCGCCCATGCCCGTCTTCGCGCCCATTCCGTACAACCACATCGGCTTCGCGAGCGTATTGTGGATCGTCGCGTGCACTTGAGTGCCGGCAGGTACTCGAATCAGCGGACCCGGGGATTGGAGTGCTTGTCCGGCTTCCGCAAATGCAAAAACCGCAAGCGCGACACCTTTCGGACCGTCGGGATACCACGTTCCTGCGCGTGCCTCGAGTTCAATCGTGAGCACACCGTTCGCGAGCTTACCCGCGGGTTTGCGATTGTCGTTCGGTCCGATGGTTGTGGTTGTGAGCTTCGGTGCAGGCGCGCATCGCGTCGCACCAACTACACCAAGAACAGTCAGGACAAGCAGCGAAGCCGAAAAGGAAGTGCGCAAGGAGGATCTCCGACGAAAGTAATGCAGCGTTCGAGCGCATAACGTATCACGCTGCACCGACCCCTGTGTCGCCCGTCATCGCAAAGCGCGCATAAAATTTGTTCTTGCACTGAGATATTCGAAGATTCCATTCGCACGCGCGGCCAGGACTACGGACTGATGCGTTTGAGATTGATCAGCCCCTTCCACGTGACCGCGGTCAGCGCGCCATTCACCACTCGCAACCGCGCGCCGCCGCTCGCGTGCTCGGTG
>JANXUN010000307.1 GCA_025356185.1 Gemmatimonadaceae bacterium | reverse complement strand
GATCGCTTTTTCGTGCTGGGTGTGGTGGTGAGTTATGTGCTGGGCGGACAGTTCAGCGTGTGGCAGGCGGTGGCGGTGATGTTTCGCGACGTCATGTCCATTGTCGGATTTTTTGTCGCACGCAACGTGAGTTGGTTGCGTCCGATCGCGTTTAAGGCGCGCCCGCTAGGCAAGGCCGTAACAGTCGTGCAGTTGGTGACATTTTTGGCCGTACTCGTGGCGCCCTACTCGGTCAACCCACTGGTGATCGTTGTCGCGCTCCTTGGGCTGGCGGCGACCGTCGACTACACCTTGATGCTGTGGCGGGAACGTGTCCATGATCCTGTGTTGACGTAGTCCGCACGCACTTGCCGAAAAAAAGAACGCCTCTCGGAATCGAGAGGCGTTCGGTTTTTTCGACGGTGCAGCAACATCGGGCGAGCGAGCCCTCACGCGAGCGACTCGCAGTGGCGATGACGCCGGGATGGCGATAAGCACGCCTTGACGACGAGACCGCCTCGGCGGTCAGACCGCGATGGCGTCCTGCATCTGCTGTGATTTCGGCGGCTGCGCGAAGCGCTCGCCGAGGGTACGCAGTTCCGTAACTTCGGTTGCTTTGAGCTCGGGATAGCGACCTGCCAAATACTGGAGCGTGGTGTCGAACCACTCTTTTTGGTCGTCGGCATGACAGCCGATAACACCGCATTGCATGATCTGCTGGAACAGCTCATCACGGGCCTCTTGATACGGCGAGGTTACCATGGTGTCACGACGCGGACGAAGCTTGGGCTTAGCCATTTCCTCTGGGTAGTACGTCTAGAAATTGCGCTGAACGGAGCTTCCGGCCAGCATGAACAATCTAACTACTGGGACTTCGCTCGTCATAGGGGGCAGCGGGGAACCTCGCCCGATAGACGGCGCAAACACGTCCATTGGGTGTACGCGTTTGGAAGGAACAGTGTTGGATCCGAACGACCCGCGACGGGGCGTTTGGCGGTGAGGTAGGCGGGCCGAACCGTAGCCGGTAGTTGACCCGCTTCGTAGGTTGTCTCTTGTCGACTCACGCCGGTCCCGCGTCGTGATCGACCGCTTTTAGACCCCGTTCGCCACCTGTGCGGACGAAGACGAGGAGAACGCGTGGTAAAGGCAACCCCCACAAAGTCCCGCACGCCCTTTTATGGCATTCTGGCGGCGATCGCTGTCGCAGGCGTCGCCGGCATCTTTTACTCGATGAATTCGGCGCCAAAGCCAATCGTGCTGGACGAAAAGACGATCGCGACGCTTCCGGCCGCCGAAGGGTACCTGCGAGGCGATCCGAAGGCGCCAGTCACGATCATAGAGTTCGGCGACTTTGAATGCCCATCATGCGGCAACTTTGCCACCGTCTCGGAGCCCGATATTCGCGCACGCATTCTCGCGAATGGATCGGCGAATTTCCGTTTTTACGATTACCCGTTGCCGATGCACCAGAACACGCTGTCGGCGCACCTCGCGGCTTCATGCGCGAATGCCCAGGGAAAATTCTGGGAAATGCACGACGAACTGTTTGCGGCACAGGACCAGTGGAACACGCAATCGACGTCGAATCCGCGCAAAATCATCGACGGTCTCGCGAAGAAGATCGGACTTGACCAAGCCGTGTACAACAAGTGCATGAGCGATCAAAACATGTCGAGCATTCTCGCCAACCGGAAAGCGGGCGAAGCACGTGGCGTCAGCGGAACGCCAACGATTTTTATCGGGAACACGCAGATCAATAGCGCGTCGTCGGTTGATCGTTTGAAAGCGATTGTGGACTCACTCGGAAAACTCGCGCCCACGCCTGCATCAACCACACCGGCGGCAGACACCACAAAAAAGAAGCCGTAGTTCGCTATTAGTACGAAGCGCTACGACTCCTGCGCTTCGTACTGGCCTTTCAAGCTCGCCACGACAGACGGATCGGCGAGCGTCGTGGTATCGCCGAGTGCGCGCCCCTCGGCGATATCACGCAGCAAGCGCCGCATGATTTTGCCTGAGCGTGTCTTGGGCAAGTCTGCGCTAAAGAGAATGTCGTCGGGACGCGCAAGTGCGCCGATTTTTGTGGCGACATGCTCGCGGAGTTCATCGCGTAAGGACGTGCTGGGCTCGAAGCCAGCGCGCAACGTTACGAACGCCGCGATCGCCTGACCCTTGATGTCGTGCGATTTGCCAACGACAGCAGCTTCGGCAACGGACGGGTGATCGACGAGCGCGCTTTCGACTTCCATCGTGCCGATGCGGTGACCCGCGACGTTGAGCACGTCGTCAACGCGTCCTAAAATCCAGTAGTAGCCGTCGTCGTCACGTTTGACGCCGTCGCCTGGAAAATAGAGATCGGGGCGGCCCGTCCACTTGGAGAAGTAGGTGTCGGCGTAACGCTGATCGTCGCCCCAAATCGTGCGCAGCATGCTGGGCCACGGATAGGTGAGCGCGAGCAGTCCGCCGCCTTTGGGAATGTCGTTGCCGTTGATGTCGAGCAGTGCTGCGCGCACGCCGGGAAAGGGCACCGTGGCCGAGCCGGGCTTTGTTGATGTCACACCCGGCAGCGGCGTGATCATGATGGCGCCGGTTTCTGTTTGCCACCACGTGTCGACAATCGGACAGCGTTCTTTTCCGACAACGCGGTGATACCACATCCACGCTTCAGGATTGATTGGTTCGCCGACGGAACCCAACAGACGCAGCTGCGACAGATCGTGTTGTTCGACGAACGACGAACCCCACTTCATGAATGCGCGAATCGCGGTGGGTGCTGTATAAAAAATCGTGACGCCGTAGCGTTCGCAAATATCCCAAAAGCGATTTTTGTCGGGCCAGTCGGGTGCGCCTTCATACATCACACACGTCGCACCGTTCGCGAGCGGCCCGTACACCAAGTATGAATGCCCAGTGATCCAACCGATGTCGGCGGTACACCAAAACACATCCTGTTCCTGCAAATCGAATGTGTACTTCATCGTGGCGTACACGCCGGTGAGGTAGCCGCCGGTCGTGTGTACGATGCCTTTGGGTTTTCCCGTGGTGCCTGACGTGTACAAAATGAATGCGAGGTCTTCAGCGCCCATCGCTTCGGGCTCGCACTGCTTGGGTACGTCGCGTTTCAGTCGATGCCACCAGTGATCGCGTCCGCTTTTCATCTCGGCGAACATCTCGTCGCCGACGCTGCTGCGACGCCGCATGACAACCAACACGTGCTCGATGGACGGACACTCTTCGAGTGCTTTGTCGGCGTTGCGCTTCAGCGGAACGACTTGTCCGCGCCGATAGCCACCGTCGGCAGTGATGAGCAGCTTGCATCCGCAATCGTTAATGCGGTCGCGCAGTGATTCGGGTGAGAAGCCGCCAAACACCACGGTGTGCACGGCACCGATGCGCGTGCATGCGAGCATCGCGAATACGGCTTCGGGAATCATCGGCAGGTAAATCGCGACGCGATCACCCCTCTGCACGCCAAGATGTTTGAGCATGTTGGCCGCGAGGTTTACTTCACGGTACACATCCCAGTACGTGAACGTTCGACGGTCGCCCGGCTCGCCTTCCCAGATTAGCGCGGCTTTATTGCGCCGAGGCCCGTGAATGTGCCGGTCAACGCAATTGACACTGATATTGAGTTCGCCCCCGTCAAACCAGGTCGCGTGAGGCGGCGTCCACTGTAAAACGGTGTCCCACGGCTTACTCCAGGTGAGTTCACCGGCTTCTCGCGCCCAAAACGCGTCAGGGTCGCGCGTGGCGTCATCGTGAAGCTGTGACGTACGAACGCGTGACGCCGCGCGAAACGCCTCCGAGGGCGGAAACGTGCGGTGCTCGTGCAACAGGACGTCGATATCACTGCTCATAGGGCGGTCGCTTGGGGAACGTGAAGCGCGGGATGGGTGGCGCCGACTCCCAAAGGTGCACACGTAGATGCGTCGCGAGCAACCGTCGTGCCGACTACAATTCGCCCATGCGAGTTGACCAGTCGTCCGAACAGAGGGAAGCGCGGTGATTGCGGGCGCAGAGGCGTCGCGAGCGGGGTCGGCGTCAGTACTCGTAGCGACGGAGGTCGTTCGCCGCTTCGGACGGCGCGCAGCCGTTGACGGCGTCTCCGTCTCGCTCGAAGCGGGATCGTGCATGGCGCTCTTTGGCCCAAACGGAGCCGGCAAAACCACCCTGCTGCGAATGCTGGGCGGACTGCTCAAGCCCACCAGCGGGTCAGTCACGCTTGCGGGACATGCGTTGCCGGGGACCGGCGATGTGCGACGTCTGATCGCGCTTATTTCGCATCACACGATGTTGTATGCGGCGCTCACGGCTCGTGAGAACGTGCGTTTTGCCGCCGAGTGTCAGGGGCTCGTGCACGCAGATGACGCCGCAACGCGCGCGCTCGCGCGACTCAAGGTGCTTGATCGTGCCGACACGCCCGTGCGCGCACTGAGTCGCGGTTTG
>JANXUN010000229.1 GCA_025356185.1 Gemmatimonadaceae bacterium | reverse complement strand
GCGCGCTCCCACGCGGTCCGTGCGCCGTGCATGTCGCCACGCCGATAGTGAATGTTGCCGAGTTTGAGATACACGTCCACGCCGTGCGAGGCATCGAGCCGAGTGACACGAGTAAAGGCATCGAATGCGTCGTCGTAACGTTGCGAGCGATAGAAGTAGTCGCCGAGATTCTTGTGAAGGTGCGCACAGTGCGCGTCTTCAAGCAGCGCGTGCTCGAGCGTCCGTGCGCCCACTTCATAGCTGCCGCGGCGTTCGTGAACGACTGCCAAATTGTTGTGGAGCGCGGCCGCATGCGGATGCACCGCGAGTCCATCTTCAAGGTGCGCGATTGCGCGCGTGCTATCGCCGCTCAGAGCGGACGTCAGCCCCGCGACGTGGTACCACGCGGCGGACGGCTGGCGTGATCCCCACGCGCTTTGGGCGTCCTGCAGCGCCTCGGAGGCTCGTGGCAGGTCGCCGCGATGAAGCGCAAGCACCGCGTGTGAAAGCGCGGTGCGCGGATCGGTACTTTGCGCTCGACGCGCGGACTCGTGCAGCGCCGCCGTCGCATCGTCGATGCGACCCAGTCGTTCAAATGCATACGCGAGATTATGGAAGACCGACGCTGGCGCATCAATTTCAACGGAGGCGCTTCGGAGCATGTCGACCGCGTCGCTCCATTCGCCTTTGCGGAGATGCACCACGCCGAGGAAAAAGCGCGCCGCACCGTCGGCCGAGCGCAATTCGAGCACGCGACGAAACTCGCGCTGCGCTTCGGCAAGGAGACCGGTGCGATAGAACGCGATGCCAAGATTGCGATGTTCGACAATGCGACTCTCGGGAGGCGGCTGTCGACGCGCAGCGCTGCGTCCCACGCGCTGCACAAAACCCGCCGTCAGCAGTCCGTACACCGCCTTGCCCACGTCAAATTCATCGGCACCCGAGCGCTCAACCAGCATGTGCAAATCGTTTGCGCCATCGAGGAGGGGCAGTAGCCGCTCCTGCGTAGCGCTCAATGTCACATCGCTGCGCGTCAGCTTGGCGCTGTCAATTTCAAAGATCAGGTCGAGGCTCGGAATCTTTTTCGCAATCTGCGTCCATTCGTCGACGCGGCGTGCGCCTTCCAGCAGCAGTGAATCTGCGCTGATCGACAGCAATGTGTCCTCGTGGACCGGTAGCACATCTGGTTCAAAGGTGAACGTGCCAGAGTTCCACGAGAACAGATGATAGACGGCTTCTTCGACCTGCACCCGGTAGAGCGCGGTGAGGTGATCGCGGTCGACGAGGCCGCATTCGATCAGCGCGTGTGCAAGGCGTCGATCGTCGGCGGGAGCGCGGTCCGCAACCAAGCGAGCCAAATCATCAGCGCCGACCGCACCACTACGCACCAGCCGATCACCTAGTCGATCGCGCCGATTCACCACCGCGGCGTGACAAATGCGCCCCAACGCAAACTGCACCGTGCCAAAGCTGCTCTCCTGCGCGATGCTCAGGCATCCGGACTTTTGTCCAAGGGCCAACAATTGCAGCACATCGGCAAGGCTCGCCTCAGAGAGATTTCCACGAATCGCCACTATCGATACTCCTCGATGAGGCGTCCGCCCAGATCGGGCCAATCCCAAATCACTTTTTCACGATCCGCGAAGTAGTCGTCAAACCCACCAGGCGTTTGTGCGCGCGCGAAGACCGTGCGATCAGTCCGCACCACACCGAGTTCACGCATCGCGATATCCAGCGTGAGCGACTGGCCGTTGATGTCCGCCGCTGCACGCACACGCGTGAGCAGGCCGCTGAGTTCCCGCACGCTCGCGACATCTCGATCGGCGATCAGTGCAACGACCTCTGGATCAGCGTCATCGCCATGTTCGAGCAAGGCGCGCGTCGTCAACCGTTCACGCAACGCGCGATCGGGCGGTTGTAACGTTGCGACAAGCCCGCCCTCAAAACGCGAACGCAATCGATCGACGAGTCCGACAATGTCACGCGGCGCGCGATCTGCCGTCAGCACGACCTGCCCACCGCGATCGGTGATGTGATTAAAGAGATGAAACAACTCTTCTTGTGTGCGTTCTTTGTCCGCAATGTGCTGGATGTCATCGATGATGATCACGTCGGCCGTGCGATAGCGCGCGCGCCAACGCTCAATGCCGCCCTCTTGCATCGCCGCGATCAATTCGTTGACGTACGTCGCGCCGTTGAGACACGCGATGGCCTTTGTGGGCCACGCGGCGCGCACCGAATTCCCAAGCGCGTGTGCTGCATGCGTCTTTCCCACACCGCTTGGCCCGTAGATGTACAGCGGATTGTATCGTGATCCTGGCTGCGCCACGACAGCGTCAAAGGCTTTGAGGAGCAGTTGGTTTGACGTACCGGGTTCCAGCATCGCACGCGTGTATGCGGGCATCGGCGCCGGCAACGGAAGCGCCGACGCTATCGCGCGGTCGAGGAGCAGCTGTGCATCGGGAATCGCTGCGGGATTGCGAAATGCGGCATGTCCGCGCAATGACGGATCGACCGCAACCGCGTGCGACTCGAGCTGTCGAAGATGGTCGACCGCCGCAGAAAACGTCGCGAGTAGTCCATTCACTTCTGGCGCAGTCGGCAACGCCATCGCACGCTCAAGCACGGCCGTCGCGAACCCTTCACTGCGCCAAAACGCACATGCTTCGCCAAGGTAGACTCGCCACTGTTCCACGCGCGCTTCGACTTCGTGCAAGACATCCGCGAGGAACCCTTCGTACTCGAGACCGGTTGGCATAACGACGACTGGGTCTTCGTGCCGCTCGTCGTCGGGCACCGTCGTCGCACGTTCGCCAAGAACAGCGCGCACGTCCTGCGAAGTGATCGCGTGCCCTTCGAGTTGTTGATATGCCATCAATCGGTTGAGCGCACCTTTGAGCTCGCGCACGTTGGTGAATGGCAATCGCGCAGTTACCTCAAGCACTCCATCGGCAAAGTCGATTGCGCGCTCGTTGCACGCGTTGCGCAAGATTGCTACGCGCATCTCGTAGTCGGGCGCGCCCACGTCAACAATCAATCCGCCGGACAGTCGTGACAGCAGCCGCTGATCCACGTCGGGAATTTCCGCTGGCGGACGATCACTCGTCATGACCAATTGACTCCCGTTCTCTTGCATAACATTGAACAACCGCAGCAATTCCGACTGCGTCTCGCGTTGTCCAGTCAAAAACTGGACGTCATCAAGTAGCAACAGATCAATTTCTCGAAATCGTCGCACGAACGCCGCCTGCTGGCCCAGCGCGATCGCTTGGTGCAGCCCCTCGGCGAGTTCTTCACCGGTGCTAAATTCGACACGGAGCGTTGGCGTTTTCACCCGCGCTCGATGGGCGATCGCCGCGACCAAGTGCGTCTTGCCGCGCCCCGACTCCCCATACACAAAAAGCGGATTGTAGGCGGTGCCGGGCGCGTCAGCGACCGCATGCGCGGCCGATGTGGCGAGGCGATTCGAGGCGCCAATAACAAACGTGTCAAAGCGAAATGCGCCAGTGTGTCGCATGCTCACCCAGCGACTTCCGTCAACAACGCCGTTGTGGATGCCGCACGCTCCGTCGATTCGACCTCGTTTGAAACGATGGCGCGCTTGCTCGCAAATGGCGTTTGCAACGCGGCGCGCGCCCGCTTTGCCGTCTGCGTTCCGTCGTCGGCTCCGAGACGTCGCAGCACACGCATGCCGAGCGAGCGCAGCGTGTCAAACACACCAGTGCCATGCAGTGCGTCGGCGGCGTACTCCGGGACACCGCGGAAGTTGAGGGCCACCGAGAGCGCGGCGACCGTTGACGCCAACGAAGGCGGAAGATCCTGCTTGTTGTATTGCATCACCACGGGCAAGTCCCGCACGTCAACGCCATGTTCAGCGAGGTTCGCGTGCATGTCTTGCAGGCTCTCAATGTTGTCGTCCCAACGATGCTGCTGACTGTCGGCCACAAAGGCGATGCCGTCCGCGCCGAG
>JANXUN010000226.1 GCA_025356185.1 Gemmatimonadaceae bacterium | reverse complement strand
AAAACGACCGGGTACTTTGAACAGCGTCTTAAAGCAGGCTGGGCTCCAGTCCTCGGGTCAGGAGTAACTCGTGCACCGCTATCTGATCATCATCGAATCGACGGCCACCGGATTCTCCGCATATTCGCCGGACCTGCCGGGCTGTGTGGCCACCGCTGCGTCGCAAGCCGACGTCGAACGCGACATGCGGGAAGCGATCACGTTGCATGTCGAGGGACTTCGTGAGGCCGGCTTTCCCATTCCCGTGGGAAGCACATCCGCTGCCTACGTCGAGGTTGCGGCATAACCTGCACTTCATCACAGTTCGAACGTGTCTTCGAGACGTGCCTGCAGCCGAGTCCAATGACAGCGGAGGATCCGTGGGAGAGCCTTCCGGAACTCAGCATTTCGCTGTCCGAGCAGCAGCGCCTCGAGTTACTTCGCCGACGTGAGTTGCATCAAGCCGAACCAGAGCGTGGACGTCCTTGGCGCGAGGTGCTTGACGAGATTGAGCGTTCACCGGTGCAGTTTGCAAAACCGCGGTAACGGAGCCACGTGTACACTCTGCGCTGTACAAAAGCGTTGCTCACCAAAATGCCGGCAGCCATTTCCCGCAGCGGTGATGACGACTCGATCGCATCAACGCGCCTCGGCGACTGGTACGCCAATCGCGTAAACATCGGCCGGCATCGATTGCTCTTATGTACGAGTGAGACGTCGTTGCTGTCGCTCGTCGTGCCTGCCAAAGACCTGCGTCACCTTCCCACTCGGCTGATCACCGCCTTGGCAGATCTTCTACGACGGCTGGGCGTGTCGGAATCAATAATCATGCGCGAGTTGCACGAGATGCAGCGCGTACGACTTGGACGAACGGCAAGTCGACGCGTATTGGGTCACATGAATGATTTTGTCGAACATATTCACGCACATTTTGCGCACAGTGAAAGAATCGTGTACCTGTCCGAGCTCGAAGATCGCCTTGCCGACACGCTCTGTGGCCCGAAAGACTACAAGCGCCCCGCGGATATCGCGCTACAATTGCTTGGTTCGGCGCACTGATTCCGCTTCCCGCCGCAGCCACTCGGCGAGCGTCGGCTCTTCCAGCAACCCTTGTGCGGCCAAAATAATCTTTTCAGCAACCGCTTCGGTCTTCCATGCAAGCGCAACACCATCGAGATCAAGACAGACGTCCATCACCTGAAATGCCGTGCGTTTGTTGCCATCATTGAAGTAGGGGCCACGTGCAATGGCGACCGCGTACGCCGCCGCGAGATCAAATACATCCGCGATGAGTCCGTAGGCTAGACGATTGTCTACGCGTGCAAGCGCGTCCTTGAGTGATTTGCCTCGCGCCCGCCCCGACGATTCCCCTTCGTTCAGACTCGCGTCGTGAATAACGTCAACAAGCTCCGGGGTGAGCAGTCGGAACGTCACTTGTCCTTCAGATACTGCAGGACTGGTTCGTTGACCCGACGACGACGCGCGATGCTCTTCTTCACGTCCTTGAGCGTTGCTGGTTCGTGCTCGGTGTTACTGATCGCCTCGATCGGCACGAAGTAACCGACCAGAGCGGAGTTTTTCAGAATCGCGACCGGCTGCCCGTTCGTTCGCGCCACGACTTTGTGTGGCTCACGCAACTCGGTCATCGTGGCGATGTGCGGCGTTAACAGTCTCGTCATAAGGCCTCAAAAATGTATATTGCAATATACACCACAGTTCACGTTTGTGATCCCCGATGACACACAAAATCCTCAGCGATGCCGCTCTTTTGAGCGGGCAGCTTTGGCGCCAAAGCAGGTAATTGCCACTCTATTACGACATGCGTTATAATACATACCGTGATACGCACGTTTGCCGACGCAGCCGCCGAAGACCTGTTTAACGGCATCGACAGCCGCCGTGCCAGGCAGGCATGTCCGTCCACGCTCTGGAGTATCGTCGCACGCAAACTCACGCAGCTCAACCGCGTGCGCGAGCTTCGGGAGCTGTCGATTCCTCCGGGTAATCGACTCGAAGCACTGAAAGGATCGCGCCGCGGGCAACACAGCATTCGCATCAACGACCAATTTCGCATTTGTTTCCGCTGGGAGGATGGCTATGTCGACGACGTTGAAATCACGGACTACCACTAAGGCGAAGGCGAGCACGCCGCTCGTTCAACGGCGTTTGCCGACGCATCGTCCACCGACGCACCCGGGGGAAATGCTGCTCGAGGAATTCCTCAAGCCGCTCGAGATTTCGCAGTCGGCGTTCGCGATCCAGCTTGGCGTGTCGTTTCCGCGATTGAACGAAGTCATCAACGCCAAACGCAGTGTGACACCGGACACGGCGCTACGTCTTGCGCAGGTGACGGGAATGAGTGCGGATTTCTGGCTGGGCCTACAGCAAGACTGGGATCTGTGGCACGCGCTGCGCTCGAAAGAAGCAACGCAAATCGCACGCTTGAAGCCGCTGCCTCGCGCAGACTGAATAAAGACCGGCGCTGGCGACTCGATCGCATCAACACGCCTCGGCGACTGGTACGCCCATCGCGTAAACATCGGCCGGCATCGATTGCTCGTATGTACGAGTGAAACGTCGTTGGCGTACGGTCGACGATGAACGTCTCGGCAAACAATTGGGCTCGCTGACCACGGCGACGATGACAAAGATCCTCGGCGTCCTACAAGCCATGTTCATCGCGTAAGCTCGCATCTGCTCGAACGCTAGCTGCTACGGTGCGTGAACATTTTCGGGAGCACGACGCGGTGGGTGAATCCAATCTTCGAATTCACCCACCGCTAGGCGTATATCAGATCATTCGCATCATTGCGAACGCATTTTCATATGTGAACGGCGCCTACTGCTCACTCACGTCAAAGTTCAGCGTCATTGGCACGTCGGCCAGCGCGCCCGACAACGTCACGCACGTGCCCATCCCGTTGAACGACACGTTCCACCCGCGCTTACCGCCGACATCAGCGCCGCGGGTGACAT
>JANXUN010000222.1 GCA_025356185.1 Gemmatimonadaceae bacterium | reverse complement strand
TTCGCGCGCAACCTGCCCTCGCGCCAAACGAACCGCTGCGCGATTCAATGCGCATTTTTTATGTGGGTCGTGCAGTTGGCTGGGAGCGGTACGACGTCACGCCGTCGGCGGGCGGTGTACAGCTTAATAGTGACTTTGACTACATCGATCGCGGCCGACGCGTGCACACGCAGGCGACGATGCAGCTCTCGGCGAGTTACGCGCCGATTCGTCTCGAGATTGCGCGCATCACCGAGTCAGACAGAGCCAACGGTGCCGGTGCAAATAACGCTACCAACGGCGGGATGCCGACTGCTCAGAATGGTCAGACGCGCACTGTCGCCACGCGCGTCGACATCTCCGGTTCGCATGCCACTGTATTGAAGCTTGGCGCAACGACCGGCATCGCGATTCCATCAAACACATTTGCGCTCGCGCCTGCGAGCCCCATGGCGCAGCATTTGGCACTGGTGCGTTTCTGGCGCGCGAACGGTGAACCGGCAACGATCTCGCTCATACCCGGTGAGCCAACGAATCCCGTACACATTACCAAGCAAGGCACAGACACGATTACCGTATTCGGCGCGCGCGAAGTGCTCACGCGTTACGCGCTTGATGGCATCGTGTGGGGCACTGAGTATTTGTGGCTCGATTCACAAGATCGTCTTGCGATGTTCTCGACCGCGGGCGGTGGTTTGGTCACCAAAGGCGTGCGCGGCGCTCTGCTGCCTGCGTACGATGCACTGATGGCAATTGGCGCGCGCGCTTCCGTTGTGCAGCTCGCGCAAATCGCCAAGCACACCACTGCGACTGCGCAAAGTATTGCGGCGAAAAAGGGGCTCGCGCTTGTTGGCGCGACACTCATTGACGGCACGGGAAACGCGGCGATTCCCAACGCCACCGTCATCGTACGCAATGGGCGCATCGTTGCTGCAGGACCCGCGGCAACAACGAAGATTGCAAAGTCAGTGACGCGTGTTGATGTCGCGGGCAAGACGATCATCCCAGGGCTCTGGGATATGCACGCGCATGTGCATCAGTTGGAGTGGTTGCCGACCTATCTCGCAACCGGCATCACGTCGGTACGAGACATGGGCAACGAATTCACCTTCGTCACCGAGCTTCGTCGCGCGACCACGATGCGTCGCGCCGTCGGACCGAATCTCTTTCTTGCCGGACTCATTGACGGTCCCGGTGCGAACGCGTTTGGCGAGTTCAGCGCCAGCACCCCCGACGAAGGTCGCGCCATCGTGCGTCGCTATGCCGCCGCGGGATTTGAGCAAATGAAGTTGTACTCGCTGCTCGCACCGGATGTGGTGGCAGCCATCTGCGATGAAGCGCACAAGCAACGCATGATGGTCACGGGACACATCCCGAATTCGCTCACGCTTATCGCTGCGATTGATTCGGGGATGGATCAAGTCGCACACCTGCCCATTCGCGGTGATCTTGCGTCGGACAGCGGTAAAGCGATGATCGCGCACTTCAAAGCGCGTGGCACCGTGTTCGATCCGACGGCATCGTGGGGCGAGATTGGCGGACATGCATCGGCCGAACCGCTTGAACATTTTCAACCCGGTGCGCCGCACATGCCGTCGCCGTTTTTACAATTTCGCGCCTCCGGTTGGGGCAGCGCGACAACGGATACGGCGACGGCGCACGCGCGACTCGCGAGGTCGCTCACCAACATTCGACTGCTCTACGAGGCCGGCGTGCCAATGGTGGCCGGCACCGACGAAGGCGTGCCAGGCTTTAGCGTGTACCGCGAACTCGAACTGTACGTGCAGGCGGGGATGACGCCGATGGACGCGCTCCGCTCGGCTACTTCGATTTCGGCCCGCGCCATGAACTCCGACAAGGACGTCGGCACAATCGAAACGGGCAGGCGCGCCGATCTGCTCGTGCTCGACGCGAATCCGTTGGACAACATCAGCAACGTCCGCACCATGCGTTGGGTGATGAAAGACGGCCTGATGTACGATCGCACGGTGCTATGGAACGCTGCCGGGCTGCGACCCTGACGCGCAGCGCCCTCGGTACGAATGGCAGTGGCTGAGCCTGCTTGAGATCTGCGAATGCAATAATTCGCAACCTCAGCTGAGGGGATTGCGAAGACATATCGCACGATATATCGTTAGTCCTATCTGACGATATATCGTCAGATAGTGCGTCAGATATATCTTGTACGGCCCGCTAGGAGGGCAAAACTATGTGGCACCATCATTTCAAAGAGTTCGACGGACGCGCACGTCGTGGTTGGCAGGGATTTGACGCGGAATTTGGGGCATTCTTTGGGCACGGCGGTGGTAAGCGACGCGGCCCGTTTGGCGGCGGACGTATGTTCGACCAGGGCGATCTCAAGCTGGTCATTCTTCGTCTCCTCGATGAGAAGCCCAGGCACGGCTACGAAATCATCAAGGAGCTCGAAGAGCGATCGGGCGGCCGGTACACACCCAGCGCCGGCGCGGTTTACCCGACGCTGACCATGCTCGAAGACTTGGGCTTCGCCGTCACTACCCCCGAGGAAGGGGGCAAAAAGGTGTACGCGATCACTGACGCGGGCAAAGCGCATCTTGCCGAAAATCGCCCGCTGGTGGACGAGTTGCACGATCGCATCTCGCAAATCGGCGACGCGGTGTTCGGCGACGGAGTTCGCCCGGCGCGCGAAGCGATGATCGGCTTGGCTCGGGAGTTTGGCGCGGCAATGATGCAGGGTCGTCGCTCGCCAGAGC
>JANXUN010000212.1 GCA_025356185.1 Gemmatimonadaceae bacterium | reverse complement strand
GCAGGCCGAAGTCGCCGATGGTCAGCAGCGCGTCGCGGTACTCACGCAGCGGAATCAGGCGGCGATCGAAGTCGTCCGCCTGTTTCAAACCATGGGCGTTGCACCGGTTGCCGGTGTGTTGCTTGATCCGAATCTTCCTGCCGCCCCAACTATCGAATTGCAAAACGTGCTCGACATGGCGCGCAAGTCGAATCCGGCGCTCGAAGCATTGCGTGCGCGTGAACAAGTGACGGGGTTCAGTCTCGCATCGGCGCACGGCGCGTACTTTCCGTCGCTGTCGTTGAGCGCGAGCATCTCCGGATCTACCAATCGTTACACCGATACCGACCTGCTCATCTCACAGGGACAGGCCAGCACCGCTTCGTCAAAAGCCGGCTGCATTCGGTCAGAAGAAGTCCGTGCGGCGCTCGGGCTCTCCAACAGCCTCTCGACATGTAACAGCATCACGTTCACGCCAGCTGCTGAAGCAAGCATTCGCGATGCGCAGGGAAGATATCCATTCAACTACACGCGCAATCCGTACAGCCTGTCTGCGCAGTTCTCGCTGCCGATCTTTAACGGATTCCGTCGTGAACAGTCGATTGAATCGGCCAACGTGCAGCATCGCAACGCCGAAAATGACGTGCGCGCACAAGAGCTGCGCATCGTCGCGGATGTCACAACGGCATTTATCACGTTGTCGGGCGCGCAGCAAACCGTCGCGCTGCAAGAACAGATTGTGCGAACCGCACGCACGGCTCTGTCGCTCGCCCAAGAGCGCTATCGCGTGGGTTCCTCCAGCATTGTGGATCTGCAAAAAGCTCGCGGCGACTACGAGAAAGCCGAATCCGATCGCATCACGGCTGTTTATGATGTGCAACGGGCGTTCACGACCCTCGAGGCCGCGGCCGGCCGCCCTCTTCGCTAACCGGACTTTTCGTTCATGACCAATACAGTCAAAGTTATCATCGGCGTCGTAATCATCGGCGCCGTTGGTGGACTCGCTTACGTCAGCAATCAGCGCAACCAAGTCAAAGCGGTGGAAGTGCGCACCGAAGCGGTCGAAGCACGTGACCTCGTCGCGTCGGTCACCGCCAGCGGACAAATTCAGCCACGCACAAAAGTGAACGTGAGCGCCGATGTGTCCGGTAAAATCGTTCGCCTCGCCGTGAAGGAAGGCGAGATGGTCAAGAAAGGTCAGTTCTTGCTGCAGATCGATCCCGAGCAAGTCACCGCCGCGTTGCAACGCTCGGAGGCCGGCCTCGCATCGACGCGTGCACAGGCGGCGCAGTCGCGCGCCAATCTGTTGCAGGCGCAACGGAACTATGATCGCTCGCTCGCCATCAAGACGCAGTCACCGGCGCTCGTCAGCGAAGAACAGCTAGAGCAGCTCAAGACGCAAGCTGAAGTGAGCAAATCGCTGCTTGAGGCGGCCAACTTTAGCGTGGAGCAGGCGCAGGCCACGGTGCGCGACGCGAAGCAGGCGCTGAGCAAAACCACCATCGTCGCGCCGATGAGCGGCAAGATCACGCGGCTCAACGTCGAAGAAGGCGAAACGGCCATTATGGGCACGCTGAACAAAGACGCGGCCACGCTGATGATCATCAGCGACATGAGCATTCTGGAAACGAAAGTAAAGGTCGATGAAACTGACGTCGCGCGATTGGCGATCGGTGATTCGGCGCTCATCCAAATCGATGCCTTCCCCGACACCACGTTTATCGGCCGCGTGGTCGAGATCTCCAACTCGTCGGTCACCAAGGCCGCGGGTGCGAACTCTGGCGATCAGGCGATCGACTACGAAGTACGTGTCCGGCTGCTCAATCCGCCCAAGGAAACGCGTCCTGACTTCTCAGCGACGGCAAAGATTGTCACCGCATCGCGGAAAAAGGCGTTGTCGATTCCGATCATCGCGCTCACTGTTCGCGAGAACGAAAAGCTTCCCAACGGCGACACTGCCGTGTCGGTGGGACGGGCTCAGCCGACCAAGGAAGTTGGCAAACGCGACGTCGAAGGCGTATTTGTAGTAGGAAAGGACAACAAAGTGAGCTTCCGGGCCGTAAAGGTCGGGATCGCGGGTGAACGTCACTTCGAAGTGCTGGAAGGGCTGAAAGCCGGCGAGACCATCGTAGCGGGAACCTATCAGGCCATCCGAGAACTCAAGGATGGGGCCATGATCAGGACCGCAAAGCCTGAAGACAAAAAGACGCCCGCCACGGACAAGAAATCGTGAGTAACACCCTCGACGATATTGGTTTAAGCACGACAGGAGAGCGCCGCGTCGTCACTGCGGCCGGCGCTGCACCGGAAAAAGATTGGGTTATCGTGACCCGGCAGCTCAAGCGTCAGTACGACATGGGCGGCGAAATCGTGCGTGCCCTGCGTGGGGTTGACCTCGCAATTCGCCGTAACGAATACGTCGCCATCATGGGACCGTCGGGTTCTGGCAAGTCAACGTTGATGAACCTGATCGGCTGTCTCGATACGCCCAACGAAGGCGAGTATTGGCTCAACGGCATGCTCGTCTCCGAGATGTCCGATGACCAGTTGGCGCGCGTTCGCAACAAGGAAATTGGATTCGTCTTCCAGACGTTCAACTTGTTGCCGCGAGCGTCGGCCCTCCAAAACGTCGAACTCCCGTTGGTGTACGCCGGCGTCTCCTCCGACGAACGCAAACGTCGCGCATCTGAGGCGTTGGACCGTGTGCAGTTAGGCCAGCGCATGAGTCACCGCCCCAACGAACTGTCTGGCGGACAACGTCAACGCGTCGCGATTGCACGTGCACTCGTGAATCGCCCATCGATTCTCTTGGCTGACGAACCGACTGGTAACCTTGACTCGCAAACGTCCGAGGAAATTATGCGCGTGTTCGAAGAGCTCGCGAGTCAGGGACAAACAGTCGTCATGGTCACGCACGAACCGGATATCGCAGTGCATGCTAAGCGTGTCATTGTGTTACGCGATGGTGTGATTTCAAGCGACGAAGGGCGCGATCAGTACGCACTCAAACTCGGATCTGAGCGCATTCACTAGTTCGCGGCAGTTGTAGCGAAACTCCAAGGGCATGGCCACGTATCTCCTGCAGACTCCCAACTGCGCGAGATCCCGCCATGCCCTTTTTCGAAGCTGTCCGACTCGCGCTGCAAACGATCCGCGTACAGAAGCTGAAAAGCTTTTTTACGCTGATTGGTGTGACGATCGGCGTCATGTTTCTTATCGCGGTCGTGTCGATTGTCGAAGGCATGAGCCGCTATGTCGAAAATGATTTTGCCGGCAAGCTGTTTGGCGTGAATACGTTCACGCTGCGTCGGTGGAACGACTTCAACACGAATGACAATCTCGATTGGCGCGCCATCATGCGTCGGCCGCGTCTCTTTGCCGCCGACGCCGATTTGGTGAAGCGTGCGTTGCCTCCGGGATCGCTCGCCGCCATTACCAGCGAAACGTTTATCAACGCGACG